>JBAIYN010000317.1:0-23651 GCA_037915775.1 Burkholderiales bacterium
GTGGCACCTAGCGGATGCGGCAGTCCAGCGTGCAGCACGAGGCCCCCCGCGCTAGGCGGGCTCGATCATGAGAACCGCCAGCAGCTTCATCGCGTCGCTGATCGAAAACGCCGTCGCTGTGCACCGGGCGGCCGCGCCTCGAACCGCCGGTTGCCATTGCCGACATTCGAACTGCCGCAGTGTTCCGACTCGGTGTTAAGCGTCTCGCGCCATCTGCCGGCGTCCCGAATGCCGATGCGGAATTCTCGCCCGGCATCTGGCCGGCCAGCGAGTCCTTGCGGTGAATGGCTTCATCTTGTGACAGCGGCAGCACGAAATTCTGGTCGAGCATGTAGAGCCGGCTGAACATGAGCTGATTGTGGTGGAATTTGCGGTGGATGGGGTCCCGGCTCATGAACTTGAGCGTGTCGTGCATCCAGCCCATGTCCCGCGTTTGATGAAGGCCCGGGCCGCTACTCGACGGCGGCCGCGAAACGGCTGGTCGCGTGGTCGACTTCTCGGTGATCGTAACCTTGCCCGGTGCGTGCCGACCGATCACCTCGTTCATTTGCCGCGAGAACGACAGCGCTGCGCGGCTTTCGCGGCGGCCGTGGACGTTGGGCACCCGCTCTCCCGGGGCGCGACTGTAGTCCCGATACAGCATGGACGCGCCCGCATCGAACACTTTGGTGTGGCGCGCGTTGACGACGCCCTTGCTGTCGCGCGCGCTCAGTAACGTGGCGTTCACGCGCTGATCGCCGCTGTCATGCCGGAACGTTCCAGATCAGCCGCGCATAGTCGCGGATGCTGCGGTCCGACGAAAAATTGCCCATCCCGGCGATATTGCGGATCGCCTTGGCGGCCCATGCCTGCGGATCGGCAAACGCGCCGTCGACGGCTTCCTGCGCGTCGAGGTAGGAGGCGAAATCCGCAAGGAGCAGGTAGCGGTCGGAGTCCAGCAGCGAGTCCACCAGCGACCGATACCGGCCTGGCTCGGCAGGAGAGAATTGGCCCGCCGCGAGCGCGTCCAGCACCTCCTTCAGTTGCGCGTTGCTTTCGTAATGGGCGCGGGGGTCATAGCCGGTGACGTGCAACGCGGTTGCCTCTTCCGTCCGCAGCCCGAAGACGAAGAAATTCTCCGCGCCGACGGCTTCCGCGATCTCGATGTTCGCGCCGTCCCACGTGCCGATGGTGAGCGCGCCGTTCAACGCGAATTTCATGTTGCCGGTGCCCGACGCTTCCGTTCCCGCGGTCGAGATCTGCTCCGACAGATCGGCCGCAGGGATCACCGCCTCGGCGACCGAGACGCCGTAGTTCGGCAGGAAGACGACCTTCAGCCGGCCATCGACGCGCGGGTCCGAATTGACGACGCGCGCCACGTCGTGGATCAACCGGATCACGTTCTTCGCGGCCACGTACGCCGATGCGGCCTTGCCGGCGAAGACCACCGTGCGCGGCACGAGGTCCACATTCGGCATCGCCACGATGCGCTGGTAGTGCGCGATCACGCGCAGCACGTTCAAAAGCTGACGTTTGTATTCGTGAATCCGCTTGATCTGCACGTCAAACAGGCTGTCCGGATCGACCGCGATCCCCAGTTCATCGCGGATCCGGTCGCTCAGCCGCGACTTGTTCGTGCGCTTTGCCGCCAGTACACCGTCGCGCACTGCGCCGTCCGACGCGGCTGACGCGAAGTCGCGCAGCAGGTTCAGGTTCGTGCGCCAGCGGGCGCCAAGATGTGCGTCGAGCAGCCGAGACAGGGCCAGGTTGGCCTGCGCCAGCCAGCGGCGCGGCGTCACGCCATTGGTCACGTTGACGAACCGCTCGGGGAAAAGGCGCGCGTATTCGGCGAAAGTCGACTGCGTCAACAAGGCCGAGTGCAGCCGGGATACCCCGTTGACCTTGTGCGAGCCGACGATCGACAGGGCTGCCATGCGCGCGCGGCGTTCGCCGCTTTCGTCGATCAGCGAAATCCGGGTCAGCATCGCGTCGTCCAACCCGCGTGCCTTCACTTCGGTCAGCAGCCGCTGGTTGATCTCATAGATGATTTCGAGGTGGCGCGGCAACAGCTCCTGGATCATGCGTAAGGGCCAGGTCTCGAGCGCTTCCGGCATCAGCGTGTGATTCGTATAGGAGAAGACTTGCTGGCACCGGGTCCACGCGTCATCCCAGTCCATGCGGTGCTCGTCGATCAGTAACCGCAGCAGTTCTGGAATCGCAAGGGCCGGATGCGTGTCGTTCAGATGCACCGCGGCGTGCGCAGCCAGGTTGTCGAGTGTGGCGTGCTCCGACAGATGGCGTGCGAGCATGTCCTGCATCGACGCGGAGACGAGGAAGTATTCCTGGCGCAGACGCAATTCGCGTCCGGCCGGCGTGGAGTCGTCCGGATAGAGCACCCAGTTCAGCGCCTCGGCGCGGGCGCGCGGTGCGGCGGCGACTTCGTGGTCGCCGCGGGACAGCGCGGCGAAGTCGATCGGTTCGATCGCGCGCGCCTGCCAGAGCCGCAGCGTGGTCACGCGTCGCGTTCCGTGTCCCGGCACGATGAAATCGAAGGCATCTGCCTCGACCAGTTCGGCCGGGTGCCAGATGCATCCACGGTCGGTGCGTTCGACACGTCCCCCGAAGGCGACCGCGAAGCGAAGGTCGCGCCGAGGGACGCACCATTCGTCCCCGAGCGCGAGCCAGGGATCCGGCGCCTCGACCTGTCGTCCGTCTTCGATGCGTTGGGCGAACATGCCGAATTGGTAGCGGATGCCGTATCCCAGTGCGGGAATGCCGAGCGTCGCGAGCGAGTCAAGGAAGCATGCCGCCAGCCGCCCCAGGCCACCGTTTCCGAGCGCGGCATCGGGCTCGTTTTCCAGCACGTCCCCGATCGATGTTCGCAACGGTCGCAATGCTTCCTCCGCGGCCGCCCGCAGCTCCAGCGCGTCGAGCGCGTTGGACAGCGCACGGCCCATCAGGAATTCCATCGAAAGGTAGTGGACCCGTCGCGCTCTGTTCTGCCGATCGGTCCGCCTCGTCTCGCGCCAGCGTGTCTGCAGCTCGTTTCGACAGGCAGCGGCGAGGGCGCGCATGATGATGACAGGCGAGGCGGGGCCAGTACGGTGGTCCCCGGCCTCGCCTTCCATTTCGCGAGTCAACGCTTCGCGCAACTGCGCTGCCGGCGCCTCGGCGGAAGCGGGAGGTGACGAGGCACCCTCCGTGATGCCGAACAATTCTCTGTACATGGGACGGCTTTGGTGCTCGGGGCGCGTAGTATTGCTACAAGCTAGAATTCTCGCAAGCAATGAAGCCATTGTTTTTATTGAATTTGTCTGAAAGATACACTCGCGGGTGCTGGCTTGTGGTCGGCGGAACCGGTCTGTATATTTGCTACAAATGAAAAAGTAAGCAAGTCCTGCCAAAGCGCATGTCGCGCCATGGGCAGAAGGGGATCATCCACGCGCGAGGAGACGATCAACCATGGCGGGTGTTCAGCTTCGCGGCGTCTCGAAGTCGTTCGGCGAGGTCGCGGTCATTCACAATGTCGATCTGCACATTGCCGACGGCGAGTTCGTCGTCTTTGTCGGGCCGTCGGGCTGCGGCAAGTCGACGTTGCTGCGGATGATCGCGGGCCTGGAGGACATCACGTCGGGCGAGTTGACCATCGACGGCATTCGCATGAACGACGTGCCGCCGGCCGAGCGCGGCATCGCCATGGTCTTCCAGTCGTATGCGCTGTATCCCCACATGACGCTGTACGACAACATGGCCTTCGGCCTGAAGCTCGCGCGGGTTTCAAGGAAGGCAATCGACGAAGCGGTACAACATGCCGCCAGGATTCTTCACATCGAGCACCTGCTCGACCGCAAACCGAAAGCGTTGTCGGGCGGGCAGCGACAGCGGGTGGCGATCGGCCGCGCCATCGTGCGCAAACCGAAGGTATTCCTGTTCGACGAACCGCTGTCGAACCTCGATGCCGCGTTGCGCGTGAGAATGCGCTACGAATTCGCCAAGCTGCACGAAGACCTGAAGACCACGATGATCTACGTGACGCACGATCAGGTCGAGGCCATGACGCTGGCGGATCGAATCGTCGTGCTGTCAGCGGGTCGCGTGGAACAGGTGGGCGCGCCGCTGGAGCTGTACGAGTACCCGGTCAACCTGTTCGTAGCGGGATTCATCGGCTCACCGAAGATGAACTTCATCGCGGGCGAAATCGTCGAAGCGAGCTCGCAGTCCGCCCTGGTGCGACTGAAATCCGGCGCCTCGATCCGTGCCGCGGTCGACGCCGCCAGCGCGAAGAGCGGCGACGCGGTCACCCTCGGGGTGCGGCCGGAGCATTTCACGGTCGACGCCAGCGACAACGCCATCGAGGGGACGATCAGTTTCGTCGAGTCGCTCGGCAACACGACCCACACGTACATCGCCTATCCCGGTGTCGAGGATGCGTTGACGTGCGATCTCGGCGGGCATGCAACGGTGATGGTCGGAGATCAGTTCCGTCTCGGAATTCCGTCGGACTGCTGCCACCTGTTCGACGCCGAGGGCCGGGCGTTCAAGCGCCACTATCGCCTGCCTCAACGCCAGGCCGCCTGATGACCAGAAGCTCACATTCGATCCCGGGTTTGCCAAGTCGTTTCACTGCAGCGAAGTCGTTTCAATAGGAGATGTCATGAAGCCAAGCATGTTCAGGAAGATCGCCGGTTGTGCCGCGGTCGCTGCTGCATTCGTCTTCGCGGGTGCGGTTCAAGCGCAGGGCAGCGGATTGCTGGTCTGGATCAACGGTGACAAGGGCTACAACGGCCTGCAGAAGATCGGCGACGAGTTCGCCAAGAAGACCGGCGTCAAGGTGACGGTCGAGCATCCCGAGGACGCACCGGGCAAGTTTCAGCAGGCGGCGGCGGCGGGCAAGGGCCCGGACGTGTGGTGCTGGCCGCACGATCGCATCGGCGAATGGGCACAGTCGGGCCTGATCGTGCCGATCAGTCCGCCGAAGAAGATCAAGGACGAGATCGAGCCGCAGGCGTGGAACGCGTTCACGTTCCAGGGCAAGCTCTGGGGTTACCCGCTGTCGGTCGAGGCGATCGGTCTCGTCTACAACAAGGCGCTCGTGAAGACCCCGCCCAAGAGCTTCGACGACGTGGTCAAGCTCGACAAGGAATTGTCGGCCAAGGGCAAGAAGGCGATCCTCTGGGACTACAACAACACCTACTTCACGTGGCCGCTGCTCGCAGCCAACGGCGGCTACGTGTTCGGCAAGGACGCAAAGGGCAATCTTGACCCGACGAAAGTTGGCGTGAACAACGCCGGCGCGCTGAAGGGTGCCGAGCTGCTGGCGAATCTGATCAAGAACGGGCAGATGCCCAAGGGTTCGGGCTACGCAGAGATGGAAGCGGCGTTCAACAAGGGTGACGTCGCGATGATGATCACCGGCCCGTGGGCGTGGGACAACGTCAAGAAGAGCAAGATCGATTTCGGAGTCGCTCCGATTCCGGACGTTGCCGGCAAGCCGGCCAAGCCGTTCGTGGGTGTGCTCGGTTGCATGATCTCTTCGCCGAGCAAGCAGAAGGACGTAGCGAAGGAGTTCATCGAGAACTACGTGCTGCGCGTCGAAGGACTGAAGATGATCAATGCCGACGTTCCGCTCGGCACGCCTGCCAACAAGGCATTCTTCAAGGAGCTCGCCGCGGACGAGCACATCAAAGCGACGATGGAGAACGCTCGGCGCGGAGAGCCGATGCCGAACATCCCTGAGATGGGACGCTTCTGGTCGTCGATGGCCTCCGCACTCGAGAACATCACCAACGGTCGCCAGTCGCCGAAAGAAGCGCTCGACGCGGCCGCGGCGCGGATGACGGGCCAGTAGCGGCAAGGCCGGGCGGCGCAGTCGCCCGGATCGCTGCGCGCATCGGACCTAAGCACGGCTTACGCCGTGCCGGTCGATGCATGCAGCGACGGATCGCGGGAGTGTCGGAGTAGCGAGAGAGGGGAAGCTGCGACCGCAGCGATGCGTGCGATGAACAGACCGGAACCGTGGCAGGTCGCCGTCAGGTGGATCGTCGTCGTGCTGCTTGGCCTTGCGGCGCTGTATCTCGTCTTCCGGATCTACCTGGCCGGCGAGCCGCTTTGGGCGCTGTTGATCATGGCGCTCTTCGGGCTCGGTTTCTTCGTCTACCTGACCAACGTTGCATTCGCCTACAAGTATCTGTTTCCCGGGCTGGCGGGCATGGCGATCTTCGTCGTGTTTCCGATTCTGTACACGATTCAGATCGGATTCACGAACTATTCGTCATCCAACCTGCTGACGTTCGAGCAATCGACCGCGTATCTTCTGGATCGGTTCGTTCCCGGTGAAAGCGGCGCCTATTCGTTCACGCTGCATCGGGATGGCGCAGAGTACCGCCTGAAGCTCGTGCCCAAGCACGACGAGGAGGACGAGGCCGACGCGGCGAGGAAGAAGGAACTCGACGCGCGCAGTTACGTGTCGCTGCCGCTCGCGTTGCTCGCGCCGACTCCACCGCCCGAAGTCAAGGTGGTTCCCCTGAAGGAGGCGAGCTGGCAGGAAAACGAGCCGCTGCCGGTCTCCGAGGTGATCAAACAGCGCGGCGTGCTGGCAAAGCTCCGCATCCGCCTGCCGGACAACACAGTCCTGTCATACAGTGGCTTGCGCGAGTTCGCGCCGCTCGAGCCAGTGTGGAAGAAGAATCCAGACGGGTCGCTGACGCAGACAAAGACCGGGGAGGTCTTCAAGCCGAATCACGACATCGGCTTCTACGAAAGTGCATCCGGCGAGCGCGCGATCCCCGGCTTCAAGGTCAACATCGGCCTGGGCAACTACGCGCGGATGGTCTACGACGTGAACTTCCGCGGGCCATTCTTTTCGATCTTCGTCTGGACCGTCGTCTTCGCCGGCATGACCGTGCTGCTGACGCTGGTCGTTGGCTGCACGCTTGCGGTGCTCCTCAACTGGGAAGCGCTCGCCGGGCGGACGATCTATCGCACCCTTCTGTTCCTGCCCTATGCGGTGCCAGGCTTCATCTCTATCCTGGTCTTCAAGGGGCTGTTCAACCAGAACTTCGGTGAGATCAACTACATCCTGCACACGCTGTTCGGCATCCGGCCGGCCTGGTTCGCTGATCCATTCCTGGCCAAGGTAATGATCCTGATCGTCAACACCTGGCTGGGCTATCCGTACATCATGGTGCTGTGCACTGGCCTGATCAAGGCGATCCCCTCCGATCTGTACGAAGCCTCCGCGATCGCCGGCGCCAAGCCGCTGGACAACTTCTTCAAGATCACGGCGCCGTTGATCGTGAAGCCACTGACTCCGCTACTGATCAGTTCCTTTGCGTTCAACTTCAACAACTTCGTCCTGATCTGGCTGCTGACCGGCGGACGACCGGACTACCTGAACACCAAGGTGCCGGCCGGGACCACGGACATCCTGGTCTCGTACACGTATCGGATCGCCTTCCAGGATTCGGGTCAGAACTTCGGCCTGGCCGCAGCGATTTCGACGGTGATCTTCTTTCTCGTCGCGATCCTCTCGATGGCGAACCTGAGACTCACGCGGGCCAATGTACAGGAGGCAAGGTAGATGGCGATCGTCACGGGCAAACGTCACCGCTGGCGCGTGGTCGCTGCGCACGCCTTTCTCTGGGCACTGATTGCCCTGGTCATCTTTCCGCTTCTCGCGATCGTCAGCATCTCGCTGCGACCCGGCAACTTCGCCACAGGCAGCCTGATTCCCGATCAAATCAGCCTTGAGCACTGGACCCTGGCGTTGGGTTTCCCCTATCAGGCGCCCGATGGCAGCCTTGTCGAGCCACCGTTTCCGGTGCTGCGCTGGCTATGGAACTCGGTGAAGATCGCAAGCGTCTCGGCGTTCCTGATCGTCGCGATTTCGACTTCTGCGGCCTACGCCTTTGCGCGGCTGAAGTTCCGCTTCAGGTCGTCGATCCTGAACTCGATGCTGCTGCTGCAAATGTTCCCGGCCGTACTTGCGCTGGTGGCGATCTTCGCCATCTTCGATTCGATCGGCACGTACGTGCCCTGGCTCGGTGTGGAGACGCATGCTGGGGTGATCATCGCCTACCTCGGCGGCGTGGCCACGCACATCTGGACCATCCGCGGCTACTACGACACGATCCCGGTCGAGATCGAGGAGTGCGCCAAGGTGGACGGCGCTACCCACTGGCAGGCGTTTCGCTATGTCTTGTTGCCGATGGCTGTGCCGATCCTAATGGTCGTGTTCGTGCTCGCGTTCATCGGCGGGATCATCGAATATCCGGTGGCGTCGATTTTGCTGCGCAAGGTCGACAACCTGACGCTTGCGGTCGGTTCGCAGTACTACCTGTACCAGCAGAAATATCTTTGGGGCGACTTCGCCGCCGCCGCGGTGCTTTCCGGGATCCCGATCACGATCGTGTTTCTGCTCTCGCAGCGCTGGATCGTTTCCGGGCTGACTGCGGGCGGCGTCAAGGGCTAGACGCGGAGCACACGTGGCGAGCAAACCGACGATGCTTCTGCGCCGCGCATTGATCGCCGCGGCGCTGGGCTTGTTGCTCGGCGCTTGCGCGAGCGTCCCGCCGCCGGCCGAGGTTGCCAAGCCGGTCGCGGCTGCTCCGACGCCTGCACCGGCGCCAGCCGCGAAACCGATCCCGGGATCGTTTGCCGACAACCCGATCGTGTACTTCGTGATGACCGACCGGTTCTTCGACGGCAACCCGGCCAACGACAATTCCTATGGCCGCACGCGGGAAGCGAAGCCCGCGGACGACATCGGCACGTTTCACGGCGGCGATCTGGCGGGACTGACCGCCAAGCTGAAGGAGGGGTGGTTCGACGAACTCGGCGTCAACGCGATCTGGATCACCGCGCCTTACGAACAGATCCACGGCTGGGTCGTCGGCGGCAACAAGGAATTCAAGCACTACGCGTATCACGGCTACTACGCGCTCGACTTCACGGTGCTCGACAAGAACATGGGCACCGACGACGAACTGCGCGAGCTTGTTCGCACTGCGCACGGCCACGGCATCCGCGTGCTGTTCGACGTTGTGATGAACCATCCCGGTTATGGCGACATCCAGACTCTGTCGGAGATCATCGGACCGAAGACCGAGAAGAAGACCGGAATGCTGTGGGCGGGCTACGAAGCCGCGACGCTGCGGGACTATCACAGCTATATCGACTACAACGACCCGGCATGGCTGCGCTGGTGGGGGCCGGACTGGATCCGGTCCGGTTTGCGCGGCTACCAGGAGGGCGGACGCGACGACTACACGATGCAACTCGCCTACCTGCCGGACTTCAAGACCGAGCAGACGAAGCCGGTCGATCTGCCGCCGTTTCTTGCGAAGAAGCCGGACACGCGCGCACGGCCGATTCCCGGCGCGACCGTGCGCGATTACCTGGTGACCTGGCTTACGCAGTGGGTGCGCGACTTCGGTGTCGACGGTTTCCGCTGCGACACGGTCAAGCACGTCGAGCCCGACTCGTGGGCCGCGTTGAAGAAGGCGGGCGTCGCCGCGCTTGCGGCGTGGAAGTCCGAGCACCCGGCGCAGACAATCGACAACGCGCCGTTCTGGTTGACGGGCGAGTACTGGGGGCAAGGCATCGAGCGGACGAAGATCTACGACGCCGGCTTCGACAACATGATCAATTTCGAATTCCAGGATCTCGCCGACGCCGCGACGTCCAGGGGGATGGACTTCGGCAAGCTTGATCGCCTTTTTGCGGATTACGCCAAGGTGCTCGCGCGCCCCGCCCAGCACAACGTGCTGTCCTATCTGTCGTCGCACGACACGCGGCTCTTTGACCGGACGCGCCTGATCGACGGCGGCACCGCTCTGCTGCTGGCACCGGGAGGAGTGCAGATCTACTACGGAGACGAAAGCGCGCGGCCCGCGGGGCCATCGACGCCCGGTGATCGACAACAGGCAACGCGCTCCGACATGAACTGGTCCAGCCTCGATCGCGACGTGCTGGATCACTGGCGCAGGCTTGGCAGGTTCCGTGCGCGCCACGTGGCGCTTGCGCGAGGGGTCCATACGAAGCGCGCCGACGCGCCCTACGTGTTCAGTCGCGTCGACGGCGACGACCGGGTCATCGTCGCCTTGGGCGCCAAAGGCGCCACGACGATCGATGTTGCCGGCGTGTTCGCGGACGGTACGATCGTGCGCGACGCTTACTCGGGTGCGACGGCGAAGGTCGTGAACGGCAAGGCGGATTTCCTGGCGCACCCGCGCGGCGTGATTCTGATCGAGCGGGTCGACTGATGCGGTCGCCGCTTGCTGTTTGCCTGACCGCGGCATTGATTGCTGCGTGTGGCGGCGGAGGCGGGGGCGCGCCCGCGCCAGTTCCATCGCCGCCGGTTGCGCAGACATATCGCCCGACCGGTCTCGCCGCGTCGGGTGGCACCTTCGTTCACCTGTTCGAGTGGCGCTGGAGCGACGTCGCGCGCGAGTGCGAGGTGTGGCTCGGCCCGAAGGGCTTCACGGCCGTGCAGATCTCGCCGCCGAGCGAGCACGCGGTCATCACGGGCACGGCGTCGGGCGTGAACTATCCGTGGTGGCAGCGTTATCAAACGGTCAGCTACAAGCTCGATCGTTCGCGCTCGGGAACCTTGGCCGAGTTCACCGACATGGTGAACCGGTGCCGCGCCGCCGGCGTCGACGTCTATGCCGATGCGGTGATCAATCACATGACCGCGGGCAGCGGCACCGGGAGCGCAGGCAGTGCGTACACCAAGTACAGCTACCCGGCCGTGCCCTACGTCGCGACCGACTTCCACCCCGCGTGCAGCGTGACCAACTACCAGGATGCCGGGAACGTGCAGAACTGCGAGCTCGTGGGCCTGGCGGATCTGAAGACCGAGGACGACGGTGTGCGCGGCAAGATCGCGAACTACCTGACCGCGCTGAACCAATTGGGGGTGCGCGGATTTCGCATCGACGCGGCCAAGCACATCCCGCCTGCCGACATCGACGGGATCCTGGCGCGTGTGAACGCGGCGGCTAGTGCAGCCGGCCGGCCGCTGCCCTATGTGTTCCTCGAGGTGATCAACAATAGCGGCGAGGCGGTGACGGCGCAGCAGTACTTCGGTGTCGGCTACGCTTCGGGCGGCGCCGCCGACGTCACTGAATTCCAGTACGGCTATCGCGTCAGCGACGCCTTTCTCGGCCGCAACGGCGCCACGCTTGCCGGCTTGCAGAACCTCGGCGCGTCGATGCTTCCGACCGACAAGGCAGTGGTGTTCACCGACAACCACGACAACCAGCGCGGCAGCAACATTTACTATGCAGACGGCGCAGCCTATCTTCTCGCCGCGGCATACACGCTGCTGCAGCCGCTCGGATATCCGAGCCTGATGTCGAGCTACGGCTTCGATCGCGGTTCGCAAGCCGGGCAGGACGCTGGCCCGCCGTCGGATTCGGCCGGCAATACGCAACCGACGTTCGATTCGGGGGGCGCTTCGCGCTGCACGGCCGCGCTTGGCGCGCCGGGCGTCGGTAGTTGGATCTGCGAACATCGCGTGCCGGCCCTGGCCCGGCTGGTCAAGGCGCGCGCGTTCGCGGCCGGCGCGCCGCAGACGAACTGGCAAGTGCTTGGGACACAGAACCAGGTCGCTTTTGCCCGTGCCGGGCGCGCGTTCATCGCGCTGAATCGCGAGACCGCTGCGTTGAGTGGAGTATCCGTTCAGACCGGCCTCCCTGTCGGCGTCTACTGCGATGTCGTGAGCGGCGAGGTTGGCAGTTCAGGTTGCACCGGCACCGCGGTCACGGTCGGCGGCGACGGCACGGCTCGCATCGACGTGCCGGCGCGAGGCGCGGTGGCGCTGTACGGTGGTGCTAAGGTTCAATGATGGATCGTTTCATTGGCGCAGGCGGGTTCGGCGTCGATGAATCGCTTGTTGCAGGCTTTCTTCTGAAGGAGACCACGGATGATTCGTCGTACGCTGTTTTCGTTTGCAACCGCGCTGGGGCTCGCCGCCGCCGGCATGATGTTCTCAATGGGGGCCGCTGCTCAGTCGGCCGAGGTCGCCAAGGCGCCGGATGGATCGGTTGGCATTCACTACTGGCGCCCCGACGGCGACTATGCGGGGTGGGGCGTGCACCTTTGGGAATCGTTCGAAAAGGTCAAGGAAGGCAAGGTCGTCGGTCCGAAGGACAAGTCGGACATGCCGATCATGGACATTGCCTGGACCAGGCCGATGATGCCGACCGGCAAGGACGGCTTCGGGGTCTACTGGTTCGTCAAGGTCAGCGAATTCCGCAACGGCAAGATCAACTACATCATTCACAAGGGTGACACGAAGGAACAGTGCGGCAAGGACATCGCCTGGTTCGTCGAGACCCAGGGGCGAGAAGTGTTCGTCAACAACGGCGACTGCAACACTTACTTCACTGCCGAAGAGGCGATCAAGGCGCGCAAGAAGTGACTTCCTTGTTGCTCAGCCGAAGGCCGGGCAAGCCCCGGCCTTCTTGTCTGTGCGTTCGCCGACTGCGATAGAAAGCCGTCGCCGCGGCGAAGTCCGGGGCGACGAACGGGATACGTGAGCCGCGCGCCGCCTGATCGCCGTGCTCTTCTGACTAAGTGTGGTTGCCGGGATTCGACCTGACACACATCGTCAGATGTCCTTGGGCCCTGCTCAGCAAAGTCGCTCGCCTCTCCGGGACAATCCTCCACGGGCGGGCTCCAATTGCGCTACACGCCAGTGAAGGCCGTACCGCTCGGTTTGCCGCTGATCACATCGTATTGCCGGCAGGCGGCCCGCCATGCGAACGGTGTCTATTTTGCGCTCTTGAGCGCTTCGTCGGCGCTCTTGTATTGATTGCAGTCCCTCTGCATGGCGAATACCTCCTTGGTGTCCGCGGTCATGAAGTAAAGGTCGGAGGCACAGTTCTTCACTTCCCATTTGTGAATGATGTAGTTGACCTTTCCGTTTTCAAAATCTGCGGCCTTTAGATGCCAGTAGATGCCGAAGCCATCCGTGCCGGTCGGTGGCATCGGCGTGCCCCAGCCCACACCTTCGAGCGGCCTGTCGGCTTTGGCTTTGGGACCCATCTTGCCATCAACAATTGGCTCGTAGCTCCGCCAAACGTGCAAGCCCCAGTCCTTATAGTCGCCAGCCGGCCGGTGGTAGTGGATTGCGACCATTCCATCGGGCAATGCCGCGATCTGCGGCGGCTGCGCCGAAGCCGTTGGGACGGCGGATACCAAGCCGACCGTGGCACCAAGCGCGGCAACCACTGCAAGAAGACTGCGACGATTCATCTGGTTTCTCCTTTCTCGTTCCTGCCGGCCAAATTGGAGAGATACCGTTGAGGTCGAAACTTGACCTCTTCCCCACGGTCCAGACTATCAAAAAGACGGGTGAACGGCCATTCGATATCGACAAAGAGGAGGTCGGCCAGTGGTGCTACGACCTGATGCCGTGAAGGCCCGCCATTGCTGCGCCAAAGGGACCAAGTCGATGAGTCAGGTCTCGGATCCGCAGTCAGGTCGTTGCGGCTGCTCTACCTGGCAAGCGGCAAGACCTGACCTGGTCGTCCGTGGCAATTACTGCAGGCTCGCTTATGTGGCCAGATACATCGGTCCTTCGGCAGCGCCCGTCATCGTTGCTTCGCCCGGCCCTTGAACGTCCGTTCATCGCACGTAGCGGTCGGATCGGCCACTGTTGGCCGGTCCCGATCCTGTCCGGCAGACGGTTCGAAATGTCATGCTCTGTCCGTCAGTTCATATTTCCGTCAGCACGACTGACGTCAGCTGCCCACCGTCTCGAAATAGAAGAGCTGCACCAGCCGCGCATTGTCCAGCCGGTCGCCGAAGAGCGACCCGATCGCGTGGAAGAAGTCGCTGCGATACACGATCAGGCGGTTGAAGCGCATCGGGATCTCGAACACGCAGTCCCATGCCGCCTTCCGCGCTTCCTGCAGTTCGGCAAACGGGCGTTGCCGGCTGACCGGGATCCACCGGCGCTCGAAGTCGAGGAACGACGCGTAGCCCTTTGCCGCGAGTTCTTCGCGCGAGGGACGCCGCTGCCACCCGGTATCTCGATGGCGCCAGAAGCTTGTCCCGCCCTGGCAATGTTCGGGCAGGCTCAGGTAAAGCACGGCAGCAAAAATGTTGTCGCGGTCCTCGCTATCGACGTGAATATCGCAGCGCGCCGTGTCGGCCGCAGTGCTGACGCGAAAGGCGCCATTGTCCGGTGAATCCCATTTGAGGTCGCGCCCGAGCGCGTCGGCGATGCGGTGCAAGATGGCGGTGCTGTCCTGGGCAGCGGTCTGCACGCCGGGGAAGTTCACGGGACCCGACGCGAGTCCACTGGCATATGCCAGTCCAAACGCT
Organism: Burkholderiales bacterium; assembly: GCA_037915775.1. Lineage (GTDB taxonomy): Bacteria > Pseudomonadota > Gammaproteobacteria > Burkholderiales > Burkholderiaceae_F > JAKOQB01. Next base: position 14,314 of record JBAIYN010000317.1, read on the forward strand.
CGTTCGCGGTAGCTGAGCGGATCCTCCAGAAAATCGTCGAAGATCAACAGCGATCGCTCATCGCAGGCGCCGCGCAACTCCTGCGCATCGAGCAGCGGCGCCGATGCTCCCGCACCGCCCGAATCGCGTGTGAGGATCTGCCAGGCGGGCGGGGGTGAAGCGGCCGCCTGGCCTCGCGCGCCCTGGCGGCGAACAAAGCCAATGTTCAAGTGCGTCGCGAGCGCAGGCTGCAGCGCGCGCGCGCGGCGATAGCTTTCGGCGGACTCGCCGAGCGCGTCGCGCCGGTACTGCAGGCGTGCGAGCGCTTCGTGAACGTCCGCTCGTTCCGGCGCGAGTTCAGCGGCGGCGGCGAAATGGCGCTCGGCTTCTGCAAGATCGCCGATGCGATAAAGCGCCGCAGCCAGATCGCGCAAGGCTTCCGCGTCGCGCGTCAGCGCGCAGCCGGCGCGCAGCTCATCGGCGGCTTCGCGCAGCCGGCGCGCACGGGCGAGCGCACGTCCGTAGTCGATGCGGAACTTCGCCTCGGCGGGCTGGCTCGCCGCGGCCATTCGCAGCAGGCCAAGCGCCAGGTCGGTCGATCCCAGCGCGAGGCTGATCGCACCCATGCCGTGCAGCGCGTCTGCGTTGCCGGGCGAAAGTTTCAGCGCGCGCTGAAAAACCGGAAAGGCCTCGCGCGCACGTCCCTCAGCATGCAAGGCGCGAGCTTCCGCCAGCAGCGCGTCGACATCTGCAACGGAGGTGGATCGCTGGCTTTCCGCGCCGCCCATGCGGCGACTCTTGCTTTCTTTCATCTTCGCGAAGTCCGTCGGCGCCGGCGAACCTACCGTATCACGGTCGCCGTATGAGACCAAAAAAAAGCGCCGCGTTGCCACGGCGCTTCAAAGCACTGGAGATACTTCGAGGCGTTCCGCCGCCTCAGGCGACTACCACCACGCTTCGACCTGGAAGCCGTAGTTGCTGCCGCTGGTGCCGGTACCCCACGGGCCGCCCGTTCCGCCAGCCACCCCGCCCCAGCGATCGCGTGCGGCGTCGTTCCACTTGTTGTATGAGTAGTAGAAACGCAGCTCGGGGCGCGTCCAGAAGCCACGGCCGGCGACGATCGTTGGCGCGATAGTGAACTTGTCGAGCTGACGGGATCCGCTCTCGCCGTTGACCTTGACTCGGTTGGTGCCGAATTCGGCCTGGATCTTGAAGTAGTTGGTCAGGTGCCAGACTGGGCGGACGCCGGCGAAGTCCCACTTGTAGTTGTTCTTGAAGTCGTAGTGACCGATCACCGCCATGCCAGAGAATTCAGGCGAAACCTGCCACTGCAGCGAGTCCTGCACTCCCCACGAGCCGTCTTGATTGCCCGGCTGGTTATTCGGATAGGCGAAATACGGAGCATTGGCTGAGCCTGTGCCGGAAGTCGCGAATAGTTTGTTGACACCGCCTAGTAACGGCAGTGACCACTCCGCCGTGACCGCAGTTCCGTTCTTGCTGTTGGCAATATTTGTGTCTTTGTTGTTGAACTGCAGCCCGAGCTCGAGAGAGCCGGCGGCGCCCAGGTTGATGTCGTGCACTCGCGCATCGATCCTCGTCGTAGCGTTGTTGTTCGGGTTCGCGCCCTGGTTCATGCCACCGCTACGGAAGATCGCGAAAGAGGCGGTCGTGTCGCCCATTCCCAGTTTGAATTTCTCGATGCCCGCGCCCGGACCCGACGCGTCCCAATAGAAGAAGTCGTTGATATGGACGTCATGACGCTGGTAGTAGCGCTTCCCGATCCACGCGCTGCCGCCGTTAAGGAAAGGCAGGTTCTTGGCTTCGACCCAGTTCTGCCGCAGGGCGATCTGATTCCCGTTCTGCGAGAGGTTCTCGAAGTCCTGGTTCTGGTTCGCGACCAGGGCAGCCATGATGTGGTAATCGAACTTGACCTGGTCCTTGCCGTCATACAGGTTCTGGTCGAACTGCACCTCGCTGTAGGTCTGGCACTCGTTGCCTAAACGGAAGTTCCCGTTTCCAGGGACGCCCGGGAGCGTTACGCACGTCTGCCCACCGTTCTTGTCGCTCCATCCAATCCCGCTGCGCAGATAACCATGAAACTCGAGCGCCATTGCCGAACTCGCCGCAAGTCCCATGCCGACGATTGCAGCCGCAATCGGCACCATTTTCAGTCTTCTTGCTCGCATGAAATCTCCTTCGCAATGAAAGAAACAAGGTCCCCGTTGGCAAGGACCGACCCCGAAAAGTGAGCAACCGGTCCCCGCCCGGCCGCCACCGCTTTGACCATCGCACATTCCGCGACGGTGTGAAAGGGTATTTGGAAAAAAACGTCAGACATCGGATTGCTCGAGCAACGCGCTCTCGATGCCGTGCGCGGCGCCGTTGAGCGCGGCGTACGGCGCCGTGATCAGCGCGGTTGCAATCTGCTCCAGATAGCCCCGAAAGCGGCCCTTGGCCTCGAAGCGCTCGCGGAAGCGTGACCTCAGGAAGAACGTTCCGAGTTTCTGCGCAATGCCGCCGGCGATGAAGACGCCGCCACGGGCGCCGATGGTAAGGGCGACGTTGCCGGCGAAGGTGCCCAGCATGGCGCAGAACGTGTCCAGCGTCGCTGTGCACAGTGCGTCGCCGTCCTCGAGCGCGCGGCGCGTGATGTCCTCCGCCTGCAGCGCCTCCGCTGCGGCGCCATGCGCCTGCGTGACTGCGCCGTGCAGTTCCGGCAGGCCGATGCCCGACAGCAGGCGCTCGGCCGACACGTGATCGAAGCGCAGCCGGAGCAGACGCAGGACTTCGCTCTCGAATCCGTCGCTTGCGCTGGCGGTGACATGACCGCCTTCGCCTGCCACCGCGCGCCACGTCCGGCCACAGAAGAAGCACGCCGCCACGCCGAGGCCGGTGCCGGGGCCGATCACCGCCATCGGCAGGCGCGGATTCGGCGTGCCGTTTCCGAACGGAGTGATCTCCTCCGCCGTCAGATGCGGAAGCGCCAGCGCCAGCGCCTCGAAGTCGTTCAGCAGGAGCAGGCGCCGCAGGCCGAGCGTGCGTTCGATCCGGTCGCGCGCGACGACCCAGTCGCTGTTGGTCATCTTGATCGTGTCGCCGTTGAGCGCCGTGGCGAGCGCAAACGCGGCGAGCGTCGGTCGGCTGCGGTCGACGCCTACGCGTGCGAGGTATGCGTCGGCGGCGTCCTCCGGCGATGCGAACTCCGCGCAGCGCAGCGCGATGATGTCTGTCACCATCGCGCCGGGCGCGCGCACGAGTCCGAAGCGCGCGTTGGTCCCGCCGATGTCGGCGACCAGCCAGGGGTGCTCGGCCAGCGCGGACGCCATCAGGGACTCCAGTGGAAGTCGACCGGGGGACCGTCGCGACACGCCAATTCGGCGATCGGCGAACGCGACGGCCAGTGGCCGCTCGCAGCCTGCTCGAACGCGGCGAGCTTGTCGGCGCCGCGCGCGGCCAGCACGATGCGCGAGCTGCGCTGCAGCTCCGCAAGCGTCAGCGTCAGGCGCGGCACGGCGGGCCGCGCCGTCGGCGGGGGGACGATCGCGACGCAGGGCCGCGTCTGGCCTGTTGCCAGCGCGTCGTCGAGGCCGTCGGCGCCGGGAAACAGCGATGCGACGTGCGAATCGGCACCGACCCCGAGCAGGACCAGATCGTAGGGATGCGGCAGTTCGCGCAGCCGTGTGCACGCTAGGTCGGCGCCAGCCTGCGGCGTCGCCGCGCTGCTCTTGAGCGGAACGAAGTGCGCTGCTGCTGCGCGATTGCGCAGCAGCAGCGTGCGCACGAGTCGCTCGTTGCTGTCGGCGTGCGTCGGCTCGACCCAGCGTTCGTCCGAGAGCGTCAGCCACACGCGGTGCCACGGCAGATCGAGCGCGGCGATCCGCGGGCAGTAGGACTTCGGTGTCGAGCCGCCGGTGACCACGAGGCTCGCGGCCGGGCGCCGCGCGATGCCGCTTTCGATCGCGGCGCGCACTGCCTGCGCGATGGCGCGTGCCATGGCATCCTCGTCCGCATGGTGGTGAACGGTGATGCGCGCAAGAACCGGCGCCGCCGCGAGCATCGTCAGGCCTCCTCGTGCCAGGCGCAGTTGTCGCGGCCAATCAATGCGCTGGAGGCCGCAGGTCCCCACGTGCCGCTGATGTAGGGCTTGGGCGCATCGCTGCTGTCGGCCCAGCCGTGCAAGATCGGCTCGACCCAGCGCCATGCGGCTTCGAGTTCGTCGCGGCGCATGAACAGCGTGAGGCGGCCGCGGATCACGTCCATCAGCAGCCGCTCATAGGCGTCGAGGCGGCGCGTCGCTGCTGAATCCTCGAATGACAGGCTGAGCGACATCGGCTGCACCCGCATGCCGTCGCCCGGCGTCTTGGCCTGAACCTGCAGCATCAACGCGTCGTCGGGCTGCAAGCGGATCACGAGGCGGTTGTGCGCGAACGCGCCGCGCGCTGGCTCCAGGATCTGGTGCGGCACGTGCCGGAAGTTGACGACGATTTCGGCCAGCCGCTCCTGCATGCGCTTTCCGGTACGCAGGTAGAACGGAACGCCGGCCCAACGCCAATTGTCGATGTCGACGCGCAGCGCGACGAACGTCTCGGTGTGGCTGCCGGCCGGGATGCCGGGTTCTTCGAGATAGCCGGGCACGGGCTGGCCGCCGACCGCGCCCGCGCGATACTGGCCGCGCACCGAGCGCGCATGCACGTCCGACTCCGCGAACGGCCGCAGCGCCCGCAGGACCTGCAGCTTGGCGTCGCGCACCGCATCGGCGTCGATCGACGACGGCGGCTCCATCGCCACGATGCACAGTAGCTGTAGCAGGTGGTTCTGCACCATGTCTCGCAGCGCGCCAGTGTGGTCATAGAACTCGCCGCGACCCTCGACACCGACCTGCTCTGCGATCGTGATCTGCACGTCATGCACCCAGCTGCGCGACCACAGCGGCTCGAACAGCGCGTTGCCGAAGCGCAGCGCAAGCAGGTTCTGGACGCTTTCCTTGCCCAGGTAATGATCGATGCGGTAGATGCGATCCTCGGAGAAGATCGAGCCGACGATGTCGTTGATCGCGCGTGACGATCCGAGGTCGCGCCCCAGCGGCTTCTCGAGCACGACGCGCGATGCAGGAGTGACGGCGCCGACCGTCGCGACCTGGCGGCAGATGTCGGTGAAGAAGCTCGGCGAAGTGGCGAGGAAGAAGACGCGCGTGCGATCCCCGCTTGCCGAGAGACGCGCCGCCAGTTCGTCGAAGCTCGCGCCGTCGCGGGCATCGCTGCGTACATACTCGACCTGACGCAGAAACTGGTTCCACGCTTCGACGTTGAAATCGTCCGGATCGATATGCGGACGAACGCGCTCTTCGAGTAGCGCGCGGTATTGGTCGTCGGTGAATGGCTGGCGTGCCGAGCCGATGATGCGCGATCCCGTGGCGAGATCGCCGCCGCGATGCCGGCAATACAAGGCCGGTAGCAGCTTGCGCGCGGCCAAGTCGCCAGTGCCTCCGAACAGTACAAGGTCGAATAACTGACCCGCCACCCGTCCCCCCGATGGGCTTTGTCGTCGCATCTGCGCGCGCGGCCCGCTTTGTTGCGGCGCTCAAATTGCCACGTGGCGCGACGCACAGATACGTACCGCACTGTAGCAAAACTACAATAACCTAAGCGTTATTTGCGCCGGCATCCCGCAGTACCGCGTTCGCGGACCTTCATGCCAAGCTATTGTTTCTTAATAGGTAGAAGAGGGAGTAGTGCGCACATTCGCGGATCCGCCGATCGCACGAATGTTGTAGCTATACTACGATTCCACGTGGAGACTCACTACGCGGTTAGCTAGACGGATGCACCCGAAGGTCACGCAGATCACCGAACGGATCGCGAGGCGCAGCGCCAGCACACGGGGCGACTACCTTCAGCGCTTACGTAGCGCGCAGGCACGGGATCCAGCACGCGGCCGGGTGTCGTGCACAAATCTGGCCCATGCAATGGCGGCGGCGCCCGCAGCCGACAAGCTCGCGATTCGCGCGCAGCGCGCACCGAACATCGCGATCGTGTCCGCGTACAACGACATGCTGTCAGCGCATCAGCCGCTCGCCGAGTACCCCGCGATCATCAAGCGCGCCGTGCGCGAACTCGGCGCGAGCGCCCAGTTCGCGGGCGGAGTTCCGGCAATGTGCGACGGCGTGACTCAAGGCCAACCCGGCATGGAGTTGTCCCTGTGGTCGCGCGACGTGATCGCGCAGGCGACTGCGATCGCGTTGTCGCACGCGATGTTCGACGGGGCACTCATGCTCGGCGTGTGCGACAAGATCGTGCCGGGCCTGCTGATCGGCGCGCTTGCGTTCGGGCACCTGCCCGTCATTTTCGTGCCGGCGGGTCCAATGACCTCGGGGTTGTCGAACGACGAGAAGGCGAAAGTGCGGCAACTGTTCGCGCAGGGAAAGGTGGATCGCGCGGCGCTCCTCGCAGCGGAGATGGCGGCCTACCACGGCCCGGGAACCTGCACGTTCTACGGCACCGCAAACAGCAACCAGATGCTGATGGAAGTAATGGGGCTGCATCTGCCAGGCAGCGCGTTTGTCAACCCGGGAACGCAATTGCGCTTGGCGCTGACTGAAGAAGCCGCGCGCAGGGTCGTTGGCTTGACGGCGCTCGACTCGAACTACACGCCGGTCGGCGAGATCATCGACGAACGGGCGATCGTCAACGGCATCGTCGGGCTGCTCGCGACCGGAGGATCGACCAACCACACGATTCACCTGGTCGCGATTGCGCGCGCGGCGGGGATCTCGATCGACTGGGATGACTTCTCGGACCTGTCCGCAGCGGTGCCTTTGCTGGCACGCATCTATCCGAACGGTAAGGCCGACGTCAATCAATTCCACGCGGCGGGCGGAATGGGATTCGTGGTGCGCGAACTGCTCGATGCCGGGTTGCTGCACAATCACGTGCGAACGATTGCGGGGCAGGGACTGCGCGCGTACGCGCGCGAGCCGGGCCTCGACGGCGATCGCCTTGTGTGGCGCGACGCGCCCGCGAAGTCGCTCGCAACGGATCTGTTGCGCGGCGCCGCGGATCCGTTTCAGCCCGACGGCGGCGTGCGATTGCTTAAGGGCAATCTCGGCCGCGCGATCTTCAAGGCGTCGGCGGTCCGCCCCGAGCATCGCGTCGTGACGGCGCCGGCGGCGGTGTTCGACGACCAGGACGACGTGCAGCGCGCGTTCAAGACCGGCGCGCTCGACCGCGACGTGGTCGTCGTGGTTCGCTTTCAGGGTCCGCGCGCCAACGGCATGCCTGAACTGCACAAGCTCACGCCGAGCCTCGCGGTGCTGCAGGACCGCGGGTACAAGGTGGCGCTGGTCACGGACGGCCGCATGTCTGGCGCCTCGGGCAAGGTGCCCGCCGCGATCCACGTCACGCCCGAATGCGCGCATGGCGGCGATCTGGCGCGCGTTCGCGATGGCGACCTGCTGCGCGTAGACGGCGAGGCCGGCGTGCTCGAGGCGCTCGTTGCCGCTCGCGATTGGGCGGCGCGCACGTTGTCGCAACCGTCAATTGAGCAGAGCGCATCCGGCAGCGGTCGTGAGCTGTTTGCAAGTCATCGAGCGGTCTGCGGAACGGCGGAACAGGGCGCGGTGAGCTGGTCGGGCCACGCGGTGACGCGATGAGTGACGCGCAATCCGGGCTGGGCCAAATCCTCGCGACGACGCCGGTGATTCCAGTGATCGTGCTCGACGACGCCGACCTCGCCTTGCCGCTGGCGCATGCGCTGCTGCGCGGCGGCTTGCGCGTCCTCGAAGTGACACTTCGCACGCCAGCCGCACTCGCGGCGCTCCGGACGATGAGGCAGCTTGCAGACGCAATCGTCGGTGCCGGCACCGTACTGAACCCCGAGCAATACGACGAAGCGGTCGGCGCCGGCGCGCAGTTCGTCGTCGCGCCCGGGTTGACCGGGGCACTAGCCGCCGCGGCGGCCCGCAGCCGTGTTCCGCTGCTGCCGGGAACGGCGACCGCCTCCGAGGTGATGCGCGCGCGCGATGCCGGTTTTCACGTCATGAAGCTCTTTCCGGCGGAAGCCGTCGGCGGCGTGGCCACGTTGAAGGCGTTTGCGTCCGTCTTCGCCGATGTCCGCTTCTGCCCGACCGGCGGAATCACCGCAGAGACGGCGCCCGATTATCTGGCGCTCAGGAACGTCGCCTGCGTCGGCGGTTCATGGATGACGCCGGCTGACGCGGTCACCGCGCGCGACTGGAACCGCATTGAACAGCTTGCTGCGCGTGCGTGCGCGTTGCGTCGCTGATGGCAAAGGCCGCTTCGCCATGCCGCCGCTGATTGAGCCGCGCCTGATCGCCGACATCGGTGCGCGGTATGCGCATTTCGCGCTCGAGCGCGAGCCGGGTGTATACAGCAGCCATCAGGCGCTGCTGTGCGCGGAGTACCCCGAGTTCCTCACCGCGTTGCGCGCGTATCTCGCCGTGGCCGACGCGCGTGACGTGCGTCACGCCGCGATCGCGATCGCCAATCCGGTCGAGGGCGATCAGGTGCAGATGACCAACTACCCGTGGCATTTCTCCATCGAGGAAACGCGCAAGGCCGTGGGGTTCGAAACGCTGCTGGTCGTCAACGATTTCACCGCGCTCGCAATGGCGCTGCCGTACCTGGCACCGGGGCAGTATCGGCAAATCGGCGGTGGCCAACCGAAGGATCGATGCGTGATGGGCATCGTCGGCGCCGGCAGCGGGTTTGGCGTGTCCGGGCTGATCCCGGTCGAAGACGGCTGGGTGGCGCTGGCCACAGAAGGAGGACACGCATCGTTCTCGCCGCGGAGTGCCCGGGAGATGTACATCCTCGACTTCGCGGGTCGCCAGTACCCCCACGTCTCGGTCGAGCGCCTCATTTCCGCCTCGGGACTGGCGCTGGTCTATCGGGCGCTGGCCGCGCGGGCGCGCGCGGATGCCGAGCCGCTGTCGGCGCTCGACATCACGCAGAAGGGGCTGGCCGGCACGTGTCCGATCTGTGCGGAGGCACTCGAGGCGTTCTGCGAAATGATCGGGACGGCGGCCGCGAACGTCGCCGTGACGCTCGGGGCGCGTGGCGGCCTTTTCATCGGGGGCGGCATCGTTCCACGCTTCGGCACCTACTTCGATCGCTCCGGATTCCGCGCGCGCTTCGAGGAGAAGGGGCGGTTTTCGGAGTACCTTGCGCATATTCCAACCTACGTGATCACCGCGGACACCCCGGCCTTTACCGGCATTTCGGCGATCCTGAATGCCGAGCTGAAGAAGCGCACTGGCGAATCGGCGTTGCTTGACCGTATTCGGCAGGCGCGCAGCGCGTTATCGCAGGCCGAGCGGCGCGTGGCCGACCTGGTGCTGTCGC
>JBAIYN010000122.1:0-2811 GCA_037915775.1 Burkholderiales bacterium
CGCGCTGCCGCGCCGGCGTGCACACGACCACGGACGGCCGTGCGTCGCCGAGGAAGTATTCGAGTTCTGCCTGCTGGTAGGCGGTGTTCAGCGGCACGTACACCAGCCCGGCGCGCAGCGTGGCCAGGTAGAGCATCAGAGCTTCGGGCGATTTTTCGACTTGCACCAGCACGCGCGCATCGCGCGGCAGGCCAAGCTGGGCGAGCCAGCCGGCGATCCGCGCCGATGCGAAGTGCAGATCGCGCCATGAATAGACCAGCCCGTTCGCGGTCTCGATGCATGGCAGGGTGAGTTCACGCGGCAGACGCGCTTCGATCAGCGCATACAGGTTTTCGTTCTTCATGTCCTTGCTTGAAGCGCAGTGGCCGCCGCGAGCGTGATTCCCTCACCCGGTCAGGGCGGCCCCGACCGGGCTCAACGCCGCTGGAAACCTTTCAAGTAAACCATCAAACCGACCCCGATCACAACCATCGGAATCGAAAGCCACTGCCCCATCGACAGGTGCAGCGCCAGCAGCCCGAGAAAACTGTCCGGCTCGCGCGCGAACTCGGCGATGAAGCGCAGCACCCCGTAGCCCACCAGGAATGCGCCGGCGACGATCCCGGGGGTCCGCTGTTTGCGCGAGAAGAGCCAAAGGATCACGAACAGAAGCACGCCCTCAAGCGCGAACTGGTAAAGCTGCGACGGATGGCGCGGTATGTTGTCGCCCGCCTGTGGAAAGACCATCGCCCACGGCCAGACCGAAGGGTCCGCCGGCCGCCCCCACAGCTCGCCGTTGATGAAGTTTCCGATCCGGCCGGCCGCCAGCCCGAGCGGCACCAGCGGAACGACGAAATCGGCCACCTGCAGGAACGGCTTGCCGCGGCTGCGGGCGAACAGCCACATCACGATGATCACGCCGATGATGCCGCCATGCGAGGCCATGCCGCCGTGCCAGATCATCAGCGCTTCGAGCGGATGCGCAAAGTAGTAACCGGGCTTGTAGAACAGCACGTAGCCGAGACGGCCACCGACGATCACGCCGAGCACGCCGTAGAACAACAGGTCGTCGACGTCCTGCCGGGTCATGCCGCGCCATTCGTCCCTGGTGCGGTGGCGGCCCAGCAGCAGGAAAAGCACGAACCCGACCAGGTACATCAGTCCGTACCAGCGCACCGCCAACGGTCCGATCGAGAACGCGATGGGGTCGAATTGAGGATGAACGAGCATGAGGTGGCCAGCGACTAGAATGGACGCGATTGTATTGACAGCTCCGACCCCTCCTTCGTTCAGGCCCCCATGGCATACAACGATCGTTCACGCAACGTCACGCAGGGCGTGGCGCGCTCGGCCAATCGCGCGATGTACTACGCGATGGGATACAAGGACGCCGATTTCGACAAGCCGATGATCGGCGTGGCAAACGGCCACTCGACCATCACGCCGTGCAATTCCGGCCTGCAGAGGCTGGCGGACGCGGCGGTCGACGAGATCGCGCGCGCCGGCGCGAATTCGCAGACCTTCGGCGTACCGACGATTTCGGACGGCATCGGCATGGGTACCGAGGGCATGAAGTATTCGCTGGTGTCGCGCGAGGTGATCGCCGACTGCATCGAGACCTGCGTGAACGGCCAGTGGCTCGACGGCGTGATCGTGATCGGCGGCTGCGACAAGAACATGCCCGGGGGCATGATGGCGATCGCGCGCTGCAAAGTGCCGGCGATCTACGTGTACGGCGGCACCGTCAAGCCCGGAAACTACAAGGGCAAGGACCTGACGATCGTTTCCGCCTTCGAGGCGGTCGGCGAGTTCACCGCTGGGCGCCTGTCGGAAACCGACTTCAAGGAAATCGAGCGGCGCTGCATTCCCGGCTCCGGCTCATGCGGCGGCATGTACACCGCGAACACGATGAGTTCATCGTTCGAAGCACTCGGCATGAGCCTGCTGTATTCGTCGACGCAGGCCAATCCGGACCAGGAAAAGGTCGACTCCACCGTGGAGGCGGCCCGCGTGCTGGCGGCGGCGATCAGGAACCAGCTGAGGCCGAGCGACATCATCACGCGTAAGTCGATCGAGAACGCGGTCGCCCTGATCATGGCGGTCGGCGGATCGACCAACGCGGTGCTCCATTACCTCGCGATCGCGCATGCGGCCGGGATTGAATGGACGATCGACGATTTCGAGCGTATCCGCTGCAAGGTGCCGGTGCTGTGCGATCTGAAACCCTCCGGCCGGTATGTCGCCACCGACCTGCACGCGGCGGGCGGCGTTCCCCAGGTGCTGAAGATCCTGCTCGCCAAAGGCCTGCTGCACGGCGACTGCATGACGATTACCGGCAAGACGATGGCGGAGATGCTGAAGGACGTGCCGGCCGAGCCGCGCGCGGACCAGGACGTGATCCGTCCGTTCGGCAAGCCGATGTACCCGCATGGCCACCTGGCGATCCTGAAGGGCAACCTCGCGCAGGAAGGATGCGTGGCGAAGATCACCGGCCTGAAGAATCCCGCGATCACCGGACCGGCGCGCGTCTTCGATTCCGAAGACGCCGCAATGGAAGCGATCCTTGCCGATCGCATCAAGCCGGGCGACGTGATCGTGATCCGGTACGAGGGGCCGAAGGGCGGCCCCGGCATGCGGGAAATGCTGTCGCCGACGTCGGCGATCATCGGCAAGGGGCTCGGCGAGAGCGTCGGACTGATCACCGACGGCCGCTTCTCCGGCGGTACCTGGGGCATGGTGGTCGGGCACGTGGCGCCGGAGGCCTTCGTCGGCGGCAATATCGCGCTGATCAGGGAGGGGGATTCGATCACCATCGACGCCCACAAGCTGATG
>JBAIYN010000683.1:0-2299 GCA_037915775.1 Burkholderiales bacterium
ACCCGCCGCAGCTTCTGGCGAAAGATGGGCGAGCGGTGCAGGCGGCTTTCGATGTGCGCCAGGATGCTCTTGAACCGCACCTTGCCGCCCGGTGCGGTCGACTGATCGTAGATGTGGATCAGCGAAACGTTCGCATTCGAATGCACGGTATCCGAATACAGGAACGCCGCGTCATGTCCGCTCAGCTGGCGCATCGGTTTTTTCGCCCCCATCGTCGTCAGGCCAATATACACAGCCCGCCCGACCGATCGATCAAGCGGCAGCGGCGCCAGGGCTGCCGCGCGGTCGAAGACAGCCGATTTCGCGCCGTTTATCCCTGTATCGGCCGACACACCCCGTTGAAATACTCGGCCATTGGCTGCCGCAGCTACCGCCGCTGCCTCGGGACGGTTGTGCCAGGGAGAAACTCGAGCTTGAGGACCGTTCTGCCTCGCTTTTTTCGCTACCTGGCCGCCGGCGCGGACGGGCTGGCACCGCGCGCGAGGATCGCGCTCCGCATAGGGGCGGCGATGTTGATCTTCGTCGCCGCGCTCGTGGCGACGGCGATCGGCCATCCGATCCCGCTCGGTTCGGCCCTGGTCTGGGCGGTCACCGTCGCGCTGGCCGCCTGGCTGATCGAGCCGGCACTGCGGCTGCCCGATCGTCCTGCCACCGACGCGCAACGCCTCGAGGATGCAGAATCCGCGCCCGAGCCGCCTGCAGCCGGCCGCTCGGAAGAGCTGTTATCGCGCCTGATCGACGCGTCTCCCGATCCGATCGTGGTCGGCGAAATCGCCACCGGCAGGCTGGTCCTCGTCAACGAACGGTTCCTCCAGTTGTTCGGCTTCACGCGCGAGGAACTGATCGGCCGGATTTCCCTCGATCTCGGACTGTGGCCCAAACCGGAAGAGCGGTTCCGACTGGTTCAGAAACTGGAACACGACGGGATCGTTCACGACATGCCGGTGTCGCGTCGCACGCGCGACGGGCGGGTGCTGTCGACGCTGTATTCCGCCGCGCGCATGACCTTCGACGGCATCGACTGCATGATCGGGACGATCCGCGACGTCACCGCGCACGACCTGCTGCGCCGCGAGTACGAGGCGATCCTGCAGCACGCGTCAGTCGGCATCGCATTTACTCGCGAGCGCGCGTTCCGGCTCGTGAATCCGCGCTTCGAGCAGATGCTTGGATGGGAGGCCGGTTCCCTGACCGGCCAGCCGGGTGCGGTCGTGTGGGCGTCCGCGAAGGACTACGAGACGGTCGGCGTGCTGATCGGCCCGAAGCTCGAATACGGCGAGACGGTCGACTTCGAGTGGACCCTGCGCAAGCGCGACGGCACTCAGATGCTGGCGCACATCCGCGCGCGCGCGATCGACCGCGATCGCCCGGCGCAGGGCGGCACGATCTGGATCGTCGAGGACATCACGGAGCGGCGCGCATTCGAGCTGGCGCTCGCCGACGCGCGCGATGCCGCCGAAAGCGCCAACCGGGCGAAGAGCGCGTTCCTCGCGAACATGAGCCACGAACTGCGCACGCCGCTGAACGGAGTGATCGGGCTGGCCCGTCTCGCTCTCGATCCGCAGGTGTCGCGCGAGCGTCAGCACAAGTACCTGCATGGCGTGATCGACAGCGCCCAGACGCTGACGCGCATCGTTTCGGACATTCTCGACCTGTCCAAGATCGAGGCCGGCAAGCTGGCGCTCGAGGACGACGACTTCGATCTGCACGCGCTGCTGGATTCGATCGAGGTTGCGCACGGCCAGCTGGCAGCGCAAAAAGGCCTCGCGTTTCGCGTGGAGCGCGCGCCCGACGTTCCGCAGTACGTGCGCGGCGATGCCCTGCGGGTGCGGCAGATCCTGGGCAACTTCCTGTCGAATGCGCTCAAGTTCACTTCGGCCGGCTCGATCGATCTGAGCGTGGAGCGCGTCGACCGTGGCCTGCGAATCGCCGTGCGCGACACCGGAATCGGCATCGATTCGGCAACGCAGGCGCGCCTGTTTGCACGGTTCACGCAGGCCGACGCGTCGACAACGCGGCGGTTCGGCGGCACCGGTCTCGGACTGTCGATCTGCCGTCAGCTCGCGCGCCTGATGAAGGGAGAGGTCGGCGTCGACAGCCGGCCGGGAGCCGGCAGCACGTTCTGGGCCATCCTGCCGCTGCCCGCGGCAGAGCCGCCGGCACAGCGCAGCGCACCCGCCGAGCGCGACCGCGTCGCTGGAATGCGCGTGCTGCTCGTGGAGGACAACGAAGTCAACATGATGATCGCGGAGGCGATGCTCGGCTCATGGGGCGCGGTCGTGACGCAGGCGACCGACGG
>JBAIYN010000270.1:0-12706 GCA_037915775.1 Burkholderiales bacterium
TCACGCGTGCGTCGAGCGCATCGACGCCGCTCGATCGCAGCAACTCCGCGACCGTCATGGCCGCGGCGTCCTCAGCCGGTCGCTTCGGCGAGCTGTGCGAGCTGCTCGGCCTGGTGCTCGGCCATCAGCGCCTGCGTGAGCTCGTCGAGGTCGCCGTCCATGATCGCGTCGATCCGATACAGCGTCAGGTTGATGCGGTGGTCGGTCACGCGGCCCTGCGGGAAGTTGTACGTGCGGATGCGCTCGGAGCGGTCGCCCGAGCCGATTAGGCTCTTGCGCGTGGACGCCTCCTTCGCCTGCTGTTCGCGCATCTGCTGGTCCTTGATGCGCGCGGCGAGGATCTTCATCGCGCGATCACGGTTCTTGTGCTGCGAGCGGTCGTCCTGGCATTCGACCACGATGCCGGTCGGCAGGTGCGTCAGCCGCACCGCGCTTTCGGTCTTGTTCACGTGCTGCCCGCCGGCGCCGGAGGCGCGGAAAACGTCCACGCGCAGCTCGCTCGGATCGATCTTCACGTCGTTGATCTCGTCGGCTTCCGGCAGCACCGCCACCGTGCAGGCGGACGTGTGGATGCGGCCCTGCGCCTCGGTCTCCGGCACGCGCTGCACGCGGTGGCCGCCCGACTCGAACTTCAGCTTCGAGTACGCACCGGCGCCGATGATGCGCACGATCACCTCCTTGTAGCCGCCCAGATCCGACCCGCTCTCGGAGATCAGCTCGGTCTGCCACTTGTGCCGTTCGGCGAAGCGCGAGTACATGCGCAGCAGGTCGCCGGCGAACAGTGCCGACTCCTCGCCCCCGGTGCCGGCGCGGATCTCGAGGAACACGTTGCGCTCGTCGTTCGGGTCCTTCGGCAGCAGCAGCCGCTGCAGCTCGTCCTCGAGCGCGGCGATCCTGTCGCGGGCGACATGGATCTCCTCCTCGGCGAGCGTCTTCATGTCGGGGTCGGCCAGCATTTCCTGCGCGCCCGCGAGGTCGGCCTGCGCGCGGTTGTAGTCGTGGAAGCGCGCGACGACCGGCTCGATCTCGGCGCGTTCCTGGCCTAGCGAGCGGAACCGGTTCATGTCGCGGGTGGCGTCCTCGCTCGACAGCGCGGCGTCGATTTCCTGTAGTCGCCGCGCCAGATGCGCGAGCTTGGTTTGCATCGAATGCTTCATGGAAATGACAAAGTGTGCGAGGCGGCGCAAGCCGCCTCGTTCTCCGAGTTCAGCTAGGAATAAAAGCGCGACAGCAGCGCCACCAGGCGCGCGCGCTCTTCGTCGTTGTCGTGGCCGGAAGCCTGATGCAGCGCGGCCACCGGTGCGTGCAGGAACTTGTTGGTCAGCGCCTGCGATAACTGCTCGAGGACCGCTTCGGGCGAATCGCCGCGCGCCAGCAGCTTGCGTGCGCGTTCGAGTTCAAGCATGCGCAGCTCGTCGGCACGATTCCTCAGCCCCTGGATGATCGGCACTGCCGCGCGCGTGCGCAGCCAGGTGTCGAAGTCGCGCACGCGCGATTCGATGATCGCCTCGGCCTGCGCGACCGCGGCCTGCCGGCTCTCGGTGCCGCTCTGGACGATCTTGCCCAGGTCGTCGACCGTATAGACGTACACGTCGTCCAGGCGCGCGACCTCGGGCTCGACGTCGCGCGGTACCGCCAGGTCGACGATGAACATCGGGCGGTGGCGCCGCGTCCTGATCGCGCGTTCGACCATGCCCAGTCCGATGATCGGCAGCGAACTCGCGGTGCACGAAACCACGATGTCGAAGCGCGCCAGCGCCTCCGGCAGATCCGCGAGCCGCATCGAACGACCGTGCAGCTTGGCGGCCAGCGTGTCGCCGCGCTCGATGGTGCGGTTGGCCACCGTGATCGATTTGGGCTGGCGCGCGGCGAAGTGCGTGCCGGTCAGCTCGATCATCTCGCCGGCGCCGACGAAGAGGCAGTCGCTGCTCGTCAGCGAACCGAAGATGCGCTCGGCCACGCGCACAGCCGCGGCGGCCATCGACACCGAGTGCGCGCCGATTTCCGTCGTCGTCCGTACTTCCTTGGCGACCGCGAAGGTGCGCTGGAACAGATGGTTGAGCATCAGCCCCATGCCGCCCGCATCGCGCGCCAGGCGCTCGGCCTGCTTCATCTGGCCGAGGATCTGCGGCTCGCCCAGCACCATCGAATCCAGCCCGCTCGCCACGCGGAATGCGTGGCGCACGGCGTTCGTCTGCGGCAGCGTGTATGCGGAGCGCCGCAATTCGTCCGCGTCGAGTTCCTTCTCGCTGGCGATGAAATCCGCCAGCGCCTCGCTGGCCGCCTGCGGTTCGGCCACCGCGCAGTACAGTTCGGTGCGGTTGCACGTCGATACGATCGCCGCCTCGCTGAGCGCGCCGGCCGCGCGCGGCGCCAGTCGCTCGCGCAGCCGGGCGATGGTCAGACCGACCTCCTCGGGGACGAACGCCACCCGCTCGCGCAGCGCGAGCGGCGCGGTCTGGTGGTTGATCCCGAGGGTCAGCAGCTGCATGGTCGGACTGGCAAGGCGTTGAATTTTAGGCCTTCCGGCTCCATTCTTTGCCAATATGCGGCGGTCGTGGCGCGGCGCCGTGTTACGGCATGAGTGGCATCTCGACCCGCAGCCGGATTCTGTCGCACCTGCCGGCGGCGGAGGAGGGCTTGGTGCGAGCGGCTTGTCTCAGATCAAGGGGAAAACCATGTCGGTGCTGTGGACCATCATCATCGGCTTCGTCGTCGGCGTGCTCGCCAAGCTGCTTCACCCCGGCCGGGAGAACATGGGCTTGATCATGACCGCCCTGCTCGGAATCGGCGGCGCGCTGCTCGCGGGCTACGTCGGACAGATGATCGGCTGGTACCGCGCGGGCGAGGGCGCCGGATTCGTCGGCTCGCTCATTGGCGCGATCGTGATCCTCGTGATCTACGGCATGGTCAAGCGCGGCGGCGGGCCGGCGTCCTGACGCCGGGCATTTGCATGGCACGCTCAACCACGGGCTCGCTCGAGCAGATACCGTCCACCGCGCACGCGATCGAGGCGGCGGCGCGCCGCTGCCGCAAGATCGTGATGAAGCGCGCGCTGATCTCGGGCGCGGCAGCGGTGGTGCCGATCCCCGGCGTCGATCTGGCCGTCGATCTCGGCATGCTGATGAAGATGCTGCAGCAGATCAACGCCGAGTTCGGCCTGACGCCGGAGCAGATCGAGCAGATGGCGCCGAAGCGACGCCTGTCGGCCTACAAGGCGATTGCCGCGGTCGGCTCAACCGTGATCGGGCGCGCGCTCACGCGCGAGGTGCTGTCGCTGATCCTGAAACGCGTGGCCCGGCGCGTGGCCACCACGGCGGCGGTGAAATACGTGCCGCTCGCCGGACAGGCGGTCGCGGCGGCCATCTCGTTCGCTGCGCTCAAGTACATCGGGGACCGGCACATCGACGATTGCGTCGCGGTCGCGGAACTCGTCAACGGTCGACGCGGACGCGCGCGGCGCGCGCGCGTCGCCTGATCCGGCGATATCGAGCCGGGGCGCCCGGCGTGCGCACCTCTATCATCGCGCCATGGGTCCAACGCTGTCTCGACGGGGCGGGTTGAGCGAACTGAGCCACGCGCTGCTGCGCTGGCTGGCCGGCTGGTGGCGCCTGATTCACCTGGGCGCGCAGATGCTGGTGCTGGCCTTTTCGCCGTCGACCTATGGCCGCGAGAACCGCGCGGCGCTGGCGCGCAACATCTACCTCGACACCGCGCCGAGCCTGCTGTGGTTCACGGTGCTGTCGGCGCTGATCAGCCTCGTGCTGATTCGCATCGTCGTCGTCACCGCGGAGAGCTACGGGCTCACGCAGTACGCGTTCGAGATGGTGGTGCGGGTGCTGGTGCTGGAGCTGATTCCGTTGACGGCGGCGGTGTTTGCCGCGGTGCGCGTCACGCTGCCCAACGGCACCGAAATCGCCGACCTGCGGGCGCGCGGCGAGTTCGACGCGCTGCGCAGCCGCGGGCTCGATCCGCTGCAGCACGAAGTCCTGCCGCGCGTGATCTCGGGGATGTTCTGCGTGCTGATGCTGGCCGCGATGAGCGGGGTGCTCGCGCTGGTACTGGCCTACCTGCACGTGTACGGATTCACTCTCGAGGGTCTCGCGACGTACACGCGCCAGGTCGGCCGCGTGTTCAACGCGCCGGTAACGATGATCTTCGCGCTGAAGACCTTCTTTCTCGCGCTCGCGGTAGCGCTGGTTCCGATCGCGTCGGTGCTGTACGAAATGCCGCGCCGCGCGCGCGCGAGCGCCGAGCTGCAGGGTCTGGTGCGCCTGTTCCTGGTGATCCTGCTGATCGAGGCGGCGTCCCTCGTGGGCAACTACTATTGAGCTGCCCGGGTCGACAGCGATGAGTCAGCCTCCCACGACACAACCGCCGGTTTCGCACGTCGAGTTCAAGGCAGGATTGCTGCTGGCGCTGCTGGTGCTGCTGCTGTTCGGGTCGATCGTGTACGTGATGTACGCGCGCGGCGTGTTCGAGGCCACGCAGCGTCTGGTGCTGGTCGCGGACGATTCCGAAGGCGTGCGGCCGGGCATGGACCTGACGTTCTCGGGCTTCCCGATCGGGCGGGTGCGCCGGATCGAACTCGGCGCCGATGGCGCGGCGCGCATCATCATCGACGTCCCGCGCAAGGACGCGCACTGGCTGCGCGAGTCGAGCATCTTCACGCTGACGCGCGGGCTGGTGGGGACGACCAGCATCAAGGCGTTCACCGGCATCCCGGACGATCCGCCACTGCCTGACGGCGCCGTGCGCAAGGTGCTGATCGGCGATGCGAGCGCCGAGATTCCGCGCCTGGTGGCGGCGGCCAAGGATCTGGTGCAGAACCTGACCGCCATGACCGCACCCGACTCGCCGCTGAATGCGACGCTGGCCGACGTGCAGGACCTCACGCAGAAGATCAAGGGCCCGCGCGGCGCGCTCGGCGTGCTGTTCGGCAACGAGGCCGACGCGAAGAAGGTGATCGCGATGCTCGATCGCACCAACGCGCTGCTCGTGCGGCTCGATGCGCTGACGTCCAAGGCGGACGCGCAGGTGTTCGGCGCCGACGGCGTGATGAGCGAGACGCGCGCGACCATCGTCGAGATCAAGGCCACGCTCGGCGACGCGCGCGCGACGCTGAAGCGCGTCGATGCGCTGCTCGAGGAAACGCAGGGGATCGCCGCCAACACGCGTGCGGCCACGACCGACCTGGGCGCTCTGCGCACCGAGGTCGAGGTGAACCTGCGCAAGATCGAGCGCCTGGTCGACGAGGTCAATCGCAAGTGGCCGTTCGCGCGCGATACGGAACTGAAGCTGCCATGAGCGAACGACGGCAACGGTGGCGCATCCTGGTCGCGACGGCGCTGGCCGCGCTGCTCGCCGCGTGCGCCAGCGGTCCGCCGCCGCCCGACTGGCAGATGAACGCAAAGGACTCGATGGACCGCGCGCTCGCCGCGTATCTCGAGGGCGATACGCGCGTCGCCGACGCCGAGTTCGAGCACGCGCGTGGCGAGATCGCGCGCACCGGGCGCGCCGACCTGCTGGCGCGCGCCGAGCTGATGCGCTGCGCGGCGCGCGTCGCCAGCCTGGTGTTCGGGCCGTGCGAGGGATTCGAGCGGCTGCGGGCCGATGCGCCGCCCGCGGAGCGCGCGTACGCCGATTTCCTCGCCGGACGCATCCGGCCGCAGGACGTCGCGCTGCTGCCGCAGGCACAGCGCGAAGCGGCAGCGGCCAGTGCAGATACCGCTGCTGCGGCGGTGCAGGCGATCGGTGATCCGCTGGCGCGTCTGGTGGCCGCGGGGGTGCTGTTCCAGGGCGGGCGCGCAAGCCCGGCCGTGATGCCGCTTGCCGCCGACACCGCATCGGCGCAGGGCTGGCGCCGGCCGCTGCTCGCGTGGCTGCACGTGCAGGCACTGCGCGCGGAAAAGGCGGGCGACGTTGCCGAGGCGGAGCGGCTGCGCCGGCGCATCGGGATCGTCGAGCAGGGCAAGTGACGGGCTGCGCGCGATCTGCCGCAGCCGACGCGTCGCCAGCAGGTGGCGGCCGATGATTCCCGGCGCGCTTGCCGCCCACCGATCCTTCGTGCGCTTCTGGCTGGCCCGGGTCGCCGGCACGATGGCGCAGCAGATGCTCATGGTTGCCCTCGGCTGGCAGATGTACGAGCTGACCCGCAGCGCATGGGACCTCGGACTCGTCGGCTTTGCGCAGTTCGTGCCGGCGCTCGCGCTCGCGCTGGTCGCTGGCCATGTGGTCGATCGCCATCGGCGCCACGTGATCATTGCCGCCTGCCTGGCATTGCAGACCATGGTGGCGCTCGTGCTCGTCGCGGCCACACTCGGCGGGTGGGTGAGTCGCGAGTGGATCCTGAGTCTGTCGCTGCTGCTCGGCGCGGCGCGCGCGTTCCAGATGCCGGCGCAGCAGGCGCTGACGCCGCAGCTTGTCCCCGCCGACATCCTGCCGCGCGCATTCGCGTTCAGTTCGGCGGGCCTGCAGACCGCGATCATCGCGGGGCCCGCGCTGGGCGGGTTTGTCTACGCGGTCGACGCGGCCGCGGCGTATGCGCTGTGTGCGCTGCTGTTCGTGGTCGGCAGCGCGTTGCTGCTTTCGCTGCGGGTGCAGAGCCGCCCGCGCGCGCAGGAAGCGACCACGCTGGCGACGCTATTCGCGGGCTTTCACTTCATCTGGCGCCGCAAGACCGTGCTCGGTGCGATCTCGCTCGACCTGTTTGCGGTGCTGCTCGGCGGCGCGACTGCGTTGCTGCCGATCTTCGCGCGCGACATTC
The DNA here is from genome assembly GCA_037915775.1 of Burkholderiales bacterium. Classification (GTDB taxonomy): domain Bacteria; phylum Pseudomonadota; class Gammaproteobacteria; order Burkholderiales; family Burkholderiaceae_F; genus JAKOQB01. The sequence goes on from JBAIYN010000270.1 coordinate 6,767, forward strand.
TGCACATCGGAGCGTGGGGCATGGGCTTGTTGCGCGGCGCCCCGGCAGTGGGCGCGCTGGCGATGTCGATCGCACTCACGCACTGGCCGATCGAGCGCCGCGTCGGCAAGGTGATGTTCGGCGCCGTCGCGGTATATGGCGTGGCGACGATCGGATTCGGCCTGTCCAGCGTGTTCTGGCTCTCGTTCGCCGCGCTGCTGGTGGCCGGCGCTGCCGACATGGTCAGCGTGGTGATCCGCCACTCGCTGGTGCAGCTCGACACGCCGGACGCGATGCGTGGCCGCGTATCCGCGGTGAATTCGATCTTCATCGGAGCGAGCAACCAGCTGGGCGAGTTCGAATCCGGCGTGACGGCGGCGCTGTTCGGCGCGGTCGGATCCGTATTGCTGGGCGGCGTCGGCACGCTGATCGTGGTCGGCGTGTGGATGCGTTTGTTTCCCGGGCTGGCGCGTCGCCAGCACCTCAGGGAGAGCACGCGAACCGTCGCCGTTGCGGACAGCTCGTGATATCACCTCGACCCCGCGCAGCCGGTGCGTTACCGGAGAGACTGACGCAACGAAATGATTTGCAGGCCGTCACCGTTGCGGCTCAAGGCGCAATCCCAGACCTGTTCGGCATTGGTTCCGACGGCGTTGGTGGCGAGTGCGGACGCGTGTACGAGCAGCGTGCCGTCGGCCCCTTCTTCGACCGGCCACTGGGATGTGGGCTTGAGCCGCATGGAGGGCTGGGCACTGAGGCTTTTGAGCAAGGCCTGCTCACAGGCGTGACGCGCGGACTGCTGTGTTGAAGAATCCGGCTCTTTCTTTGCGTTGTTGCCGGAATCGATGAACAGATAGACGACCAGCATCGGCAGCACGACCCAGCGCCAGACCGAGGTGCCGCTCCTCCCAACCGCGGAGCCGCACCACGGGCAGGACTTCGCTTGCGCGTCCAAATTTCCGCCGCACACGCGACATCTGAGAGGGGTCATCTTTGCCGTCCGTGACTGCAAGCGGGGGGCAGAGAATTGGTGAAGGTAAGTGGCTGCGTCGCGCCCGCGGATGATTTCGCTCAAGAGCGGAGTCGCCACCGGGACAGGTGCCCGTATCGGTTTGATCTTGCTCAAACGGTCCGTTAACCGCTTGTAAACGCGGCCGCTCGATCAGCACGGTCTGGCCGGCGACACTGGCGGTGAGGAACGTGCACCGCACCGGTCTATACCGCCGCGAGCCGCGAAGCAGATCGCGATGTCCACAGTCGGCGGCGTGCCAGCGCAGCCAGTCGCGGTCGTGCGCAGAAGGACTGCACACGGGATGCCAGAAGAGGGTCAGAAACCGGCTCTTTGGTGGCCCGTTCCGAGGCCGCCGGATCCGTAAGTGCTTGAGGGGAAAGTGGTGGCCAAGGGCGGAATCGAACCACCGACACAAGGATTTTCAGTCCTCTGCTCTACCAACTGAGCTACTTGGCCTTGCCTTGCTGCAACCGGGACAAGGATTTTGTCTCCGGCCGCGAGGCTCGCGCCTCGCTTAACTTTCGCTCCGCGAAAGTGAGCCTACAACGCAACTTGCCCTTCGGGCAGGGTGTGTCTCCGGCCGCGAGGCTCGCGCCTCGCTTAACTTCGGCTGCGCCGAAGTTAGCCTCCGACGCAACTTGCCCTGCGGCCAAGTTGTCAGTCCTCTGCTCTACCAACTGAGCTACTTGGCCGTCGCGGTATTTTGCGAGGCGCGCAGTTTACCGGATCAGAGGCCGGCGCCGGGGTCGGCGCGCTGATAGCAATCAAGGTCAAGTTTCGTCAGGCCGGGTCGTGTAGGGTCTTCTGCGGCGCTCGCCCGTTTGTGCGCGCCCAGCCGATGGAAACCGTCTCCCCATCTTCGACTCCGCGCGGCCTGACCCGGGCCGAAGCGACGCGCCGGCTGCGCGAGGTGGGCCCGAACGCGCTGCCGCGCGCGCGGCCCACGCCGCTCGCGCTGCGCTTCGTTCGCCAGTTCGCCAGCCCGCTGATGTATGTGCTGGTGGCCGCGGTGGCGATCGATCTCGCGCTGTGGTGGTACCACGGCGCCGAGGGCTGGCCGGTCGAGGCGATCGCGATCGCCGCGATCCTGTGGCTCAATGCCGGGTTCGGTGTGTTCCAGGAGCGCAAGGCCGAGGCGGCGCTGGTGCGCCTGAAGTCGATGGCGGCGGCCGCCGCTTGGGTGCTGCGCGACGGCATGCTCGTGCGCGTTCCGGCGGAGGAACTGGTGCCGGACGACTGGGTGCGGCTGGAGGCCGGCGATCGCGTGCCGGCCGACGCGGTGCTCGCCGACGGCGACGGCGTGATGGTCGACGAATCGGTGTTGACGGGTGAATCGGTGCCGGTCGACAAGGCGATCGGGGATGAACTGCTGAGCGGCACGCTTCTGGTGCGCGGCAAGGGCTACGCGCGGCTGACGCGCACCGGGCCGGCGAGCGCGATGGGTCGGTTGGCAGCGCTGATCGGCACGATCGAGCAGCACGCCACGCCGCTGGAGCAGCGGCTCGCGCGCTTCGGCCACCAGGTCGCATGGGCGGTGCTGGCGGTCGCGGCGCTGATGGTGGTGGCGGGCGTCCTGCTCGAGGGACTTGCCGATCTGGACCGCGTCTTCCTGTTTGCGGTCGCGCTCGCGGTGGCGGTGATTCCGGAGGGGTTGCCCGCGGTGCTGACGCTGACGCTCGCGCTCGGGGTCGAGCGCATGGCGCGCCGGCGCGCGATCGTGCGCCGGCTTTCATCGGTGGAGGCACTCGGTTCGGTCACCGTGATCGCCACCGACAAGACCGGAACGCTGACCGAAAACCGCATGGTCGTGCGCGCGCTCGACGCCGTCGACGAGGCGCGCGCGCTGCGCGCGATGGTGCTCGCCAACGATGCGGAGGTGACCACGCGCGCCGGCGATCCGCTCGAACTCGCGCTGCTCGACTACGCGGCCGCGCGGGGAGCCGACGTTGCCGCGCTGGCGGCGACCGAGCGCGTGAGCACGCTGCCGTTCGACAGCGCGCATCGCCTGATGCGCGTGACCGTGCGCGAAGCTGGCGGCATGACGAGCTACGTGAAGGGCGCGCCGGAAGCGGTGCTCGCGCGCAGTCGACTCCCCGCGGAGGACGTCGCGCGCTGGTCACAGCGGGCGCAGGCGCACGCGAGCGGGGGTGCGCGAGTGATCGCGCTCGCCGCGCGCGCCGGCGAGGGTGACGACGCGCTGGAATTCCTCGGCCTCGCGTTGCTGTGGGATCCGCCGCGCCCCGAGGTGCCGGACGCGATCCGCGCCGCGCAGGATGCGGGAATCCGCGTGCTGATGATCACCGGCGACCACCCGGCGACGGCGGCCGCGGTGGCCGATTCGGTCGGGATCGCGCGCGGCGGCACGCTCACAGGCGCCGAGGTCGAGCGGTTGTCCGACGTGCAGCTCACCGAGGCAGTGCGCACGGTGAGCGTGTTCGCGCGCGTGACGCCGGAGCACAAGCTGCGCATCGTCGCGGCGCTGAAGCACGCGGGCGAAGTGGTTGCGGTCACGGGCGACGGCGTCAACGATGCGCCGGCGCTGAAGCGCGCCGACGTCGGCGTGGCGATGGGACTGCGCGGCAGCGACGTGGCGCGCGAGGTCGCCGACCTCGTTCTGACCGACGACAACTTCGCCACCATCGTGGCCGCGATCGAGGAGGGGCGCAGCATCTACGAGAACATCCAGAAGTTCATCCGCTTCTTCTTCTCGACCGATCTGGCGCTGGTGCTGCTGGTCGTGCTCGGCCTGGGCATTTCCCTGTCGTACGATCTCGCGGAGGCGGGGGGCGCGCTCTTCCTGCCGCTGACCGCGGTTCAGCTGCTGTGGATCAACGTGGTCGCCGACGGCCCGCCCGCGCTTGCGCTCGCGCTCGACCGCAACCCGGATCTGATGCGCACGCCGCCGCGGCCCCTCGACGCGCCGCTGCTCGACCGGCGCTCGATGCGCTTCATTGTCGTCAGCGGCCTGGTGAAGGCGGGCGCGGGCGCCGCGGTGCTGTTCGGGCTGCCGCGCGCGGGCGTCAATGCAGAGGCGACGCGCAGCGCGCTGTTCCTGCTCGAATCCCTGCTGCAGATCGTGTTCGCCTATCCCGCGCGCCGCGTGAGCGTGACACCGCTCGCCAACCGCGCGCTGCACTGGGTGATCGCGCTTGGGATCGCGCTGCAGTTGGCGACGCTGATGCTGCCGAGCCTGCGCGCGCTTCTGGGCCTGACGCCGCTGCCCGCGCTGGCGTGGTTCACGGCACTGCTGGCCTTCGTGCTGTGCTGGGGCATTGCCGAAGCGATGACGCGCACGCGAAGGCCGTGACGCGCTCAGCGCGCAGCCGCGACGCCGAGTCGAGTCGCCGCGACGCCCTTGCCGTCGGTCGAAGGGCCGGGCTCGCGGATCGGCACGTGAACCAGCGCGGCGGCAAGCGCCAGAACGATGTCGAGGAACCATACCCAGCGGTAGCCGCCGGTGAGCTCCAGTTCGAGCCCGCCGAGCCAGACGCCGAGAAATCCGCCGACCTGATGCATCAGCATCGTGATCCCGAACAGGGTGGCGACATTGCGCGCGCCATACAGCTTGCCGATCAGACCCGTCGTCGGCGGCAGGGTCGCCATATAGGTGACGCCCATCCACAGCGCGAAGCCCAGCAGCACGGGCTGGGTCGGGGGCGAGATCACGAACACCGTCACTCCCAGCGCGCGCAGCGCGTACACCCAGCCGAGCAGTGCCTTCATCGAGCAGCGCTGACCGATCCAGCCTGCAGCGATGCTGCCGGCGATGTTGCACGCGCCGACGATTGCCAGCCACAGGCCCGAGAAGGTGGTAGGCAGCCCGCACAGCTCGATCACTGCCGGCATGTGCGTGGTGAGGAAGGCGACGTGGAACCCGCAGACGAAGAAGCCGAACGTGAGAAGCCAGTAGGTCGGTTCGCGTAGCGCGCTGCCGGCGTGTACCGCCGGCGGTTCCGCGGTGGTGGTCGCGTCCGCCGCGGCCGGCGATCCGCGAAACGCACGCGCCAGCGGTAGCGCGGCCAGCGTCAGAACGGCGAAGCCGAGCAGCGTAGCCTGCCAGCCGGCAAAGGTGATCAGCGCCGCGCCGGCGAGCGCCAGCACGAGCTGGCCCGCCGAGCCGCCCGCGCTGACGAGCCCCAGCGCGAAACCGAGGCGGTGCTGCGGCACCCGTCGCATGACGAAGCCCATCAGCAGGGGCGGGCTGCCGGCCGCCGCGCTCGTGGCGCCGGACACGAGCGCGACCAGCAGCAACGACATCGTGTCGGCGGCGATCGTCAGCGCGGCAAACGCCACTGCTGCGCCGAATCCACCCCACGCGATCAGGCGCGCCGTGCCGAAGCGGCTCGCCAACGGCCCCAGCAGAGGTTGCGCCGCGCCCCACGCGAGCTGGCCCAGTGCGAGCGCCAGCGCGATCGTCGCGGCGCCGAGCGCGGTCGCCGTGTTCAGCGGACCGGCGAACAGTCCCATCGATGTCCGCGTGCCCGTGCTGATCGCCAGCAGCAGCGCCGCAGCGGCCACCAGCGGCCAGTGCCGGCTGTGTCGATCCTGATTCGTCTGCATTTCCCACCTCTGAGTGCGCGTTGTCGAATGCGCACAAGGTAGGAAACCGCGGTAATCGGCCGATGTCGGCTTGGACTCCGCGTGTTGCCGGTTGTTTCGGGCAGGTAACCGGCGTGTCGGTCGCGTCAGGCCGCAGAGGCCAGACAGGCCTCGAGCGCCGAACGCAGCGCCGAAGGCTCGACCGGTTTGCGCAGCACGGCGCAGACGCCTTGCGCCTGCGCGCGCGCCGCCGTGGCGTCATCCGCGTACCCGGTACACAGCAGCCAGCGCAGGCTCGTGTTCAGGGCCCGCAGCTGGCCGGCAAGCTCGACGCCGGTCATCGCAGGCATCGCATGATCAGTGACGACAACGTCGAACGCGCGCGGATCGCGTCGATATGCTGCCAACGC
>JBAIYN010000505.1:0-2748 GCA_037915775.1 Burkholderiales bacterium
GCGGCAGCGATCCGACCGCGACCGTGACGATCATCGTCGTCGCCTTCTTGGCGCTGGCCATCGCGTGGATGCTGCCATGGTGGATCATGAAGGCGCGCGCGCCGCAGTACGGGCAGCGGGTGCTGATAGTGGCGGTGGGGCCGCGCACGGTCGACGGCGACGTGCGCGAAGTCGATCTGCTCGGCCATTACGTCGGCATCCGGCCGATGGTGGGTCTGGCCCGGTTCGAGCGCAGCCTGGCGCCGCTCGGTATGTTCGGCGCCGCCGCGGGGCTGCTGCTCGCGCCTTGGCTGCGGCGCCGGTGGATGCGCGCCCTGGTCGTGCTTCCGGCGCTGCTCATGCCGCTCATCCTGCTGGTCGACCTGAAGTTCTGGATGGACAAAGCGGTGAACGAACGCGATCCCGACGCGGCGCTCACGCTGACCGTGCAGCGCATCGACGCCAAGCTGTTCGGCGCCTACGATGTCGGACAGTTCAAGGTGCAGACCGAGCTCGGCGGCGGCTTCTACCTGGCCGGCCTGGCCGGGTTGCTGGGAATCGGGTTGGCGTTGGCCGCGCCGCTGGAGCGGCGCAGCAACAGCGCCAAGGCGCTTGCTCTGATGGGTGCCGGGCTCGTCGGCTGGCTCAGTCCCGCACCGGCGCGCGCCGCCGAGCTTGCGGTGGGCAGCGGCGGATACGACACCATCACCGCGGCGGTGGCGCGTGCCGGCGACGGCGACACCGTCGTTGTCCCCAGCGGCCGGTTTCAGGAGCACGTCACCATCGACAGACGCCTGCGGCTGATCGGCCGTCCCGGTGCCGTGCTCGACGGCGCCGATCAGGGCACGGTGCTGCGAATTACCGCCCCCGGCGTGGAGGTTCGCGGCCTCACCATCCGGAACAGCGGCATGACGTACAACACGGAGGATGCCGGCATCCGCATCGACCATGCGGCCGACGTCCAGATCGCCGACACGCGCATCGAGGACACGCTGTTCGGCATCTTCGCGGTGCAGGCGGATCACTGCGCGGTGGAAGATTCGACCATCATCGGCAAGGACCTTCCGCACGAGCGTCGCGGCGACAGCATCCGGCTGTGGTACTCGAGTGGCTGCCACCTGATCGGCAACCACATCGAGCGCAGCCGTGATCTCATCATCTGGTACTCGGCGAACACGCAGGTGGAAGACAACTTCGTGCACGCCGGCCGCTACGGGCTGCACTACATGTACTCCAACAACAACGTCTTCCGGCGTAACCGCTTCGAGGACAACCAGGTAGGTGCCGCCATCATGTATAGCCGCGGCATCGAGTTCACCGAAAACTCATTTTCCTTTTCGAACGGCGTTGCTGCCTATGGTGTACTGCTCAAGGATGCCGACGACATTTTCATCACCAACAACCGGTTCATCGACAACTCGACCAGCCTGTTCTTCGATGGCGCGCCGCAGGCGAAAGGCGGCCGCGTCGACGTGCACGGCAACCTGATCGCTCGCAACGACATCGGCATCGCGTTGCAGCCGCTGTCGCGCGGCATTCGCTTTTGGGACAACGCGCTGATCGGCAACCGAGTGCAGGTGCAGGTGCTCGGGACCGGTAGCGCCGAGGCGAACGTCTGGGCGGTGGATGGGCGCGGCAACTACTGGAGCGATGGCCTCGTCTATGATGCCAACCGCGACGGCATCTCCGAAATTCCGTACCGCTCGGAGAGCACCTACGAAGGGCTGGCAGACCGGTATCCGACGCTGGCGTTCTTCGACGGCACGCCCGGCGCGGAGGCGATCGATGTGGCGGCACGCCTGTTCCCGATCTTTGCTCCGCGCCCGAAGTTCGTCGATCCGTCGCCGCTGGTGCAGCCGCCGCTGACGGCGTGGACGCGGAGCCCCGAGGCCACGGCGAACCACACGGGATTGGCGGCCACCGGCGCCGGCCTGCTCGCGGCGGCAGCGCTGGGCGCGTTGGCGGCACGGAGCGCGCTCGCATGATCGCCGTCAACGATCTCTGTTTCCGTATCGGCGACCGGGTCATCCTTGACCGCATCTCCTTCGCGATCGACCGCGGTGAATCGGTCGGGTTGGTGGGCCCGAACGGTTCGGGGAAAACCAGTATCCTGCGCTGCCTGCTCGGTCTCGTGCCGTTCCACGGGCGCGCGGTTGTCGACGGTTACGACGTCGTGCGTGAGCCCATCGCCGCACGGTTGCGTATCGGCTACGTGCCGCAAAAGGCCGCCTTCGGGGATGCGCCGGCACTGGAGGTGCTCACGTTTGTCGCCAAGCTTCGGCGCCTCGATCCAGGCCGCATTGCCGCCGTGCTGGAGCAGGTCGGCCTCACACAGCACGCGACCGAGCGGGTGCGGACGTTCTCGGGCGGCATGCAGCAACGCTTGTCGCTGGCGCTCGCGTTACTCGTCGACGCGCCCGTGCTGTTGTTCGACGAACCCAGCGCCAGCCTCGACCGCGAGGGCCAGGAAACGTTCTTCGAGGTCGTGCAACAGCTCCGGCGCCGGGGGCGCACCATGCTGTTGGCATCGCACCGGGCCGAAGAGGTGGACTGCCTGACCGATCGCGTACTGGAGATCGACTGCGGACGACTCGTGCAACCCCTCGATACGCCTGTCCTGAACTGTGTCGAAGGGGTCCCTGAAAAGATGGGACCTACTTGGGGCGAACGGAAGAAAGCTGTCGACCTCAAACCGCTCACCCCGAGTAGCCGCCCTCTGTCGGCGGCGTATCGAGGGGCAGCTGCTGGCAGAAAATCCGCGGTTGGAGA
>JBAIYN010000413.1:0-3327 GCA_037915775.1 Burkholderiales bacterium
CGCAGCATGGATCGTTTCACGGGCGGTTGCCTGTGCGGCAACGTGCGAATCGTGGCGTCGGGACTCCCATACCGGGTCGGCCTCTGTCACTGTCTCGACTGCCGCAAGCATCATGGGGCCCTTTTTCACGCTTCCGCGGTGTTCCCTCAGGATGCGGTGACGATCGATGGCGAAACACGTGACTACGCCGGCCGATTCTTCTGTCCCCGCTGCGGCTCGTCCGTTTTCGGACGCAGCGCGGACGAAGTCGAAGTGAACCTGGGATCCCTGGATGCCCCTGACCAACTGAGGCCGACCTACGAACTCTGGATCGTCCGTCGCGAGTCCTGGTTGCCGCCGTTTCCGCTCACGAGACGATACGACCGCGATCGCGACTCCACGAGTCGCTTTGAGGAGTAGGTCGCACGAACGGTGCGAAGGCGCCGAAATCTGCAGCACCGTCTGGGCAGATGACGCGTCATGAGCCGTGAATGGCCACACATGGACGGCTTGAGACTCTTACCCCCTGCGCGAAGAGCCTCACCCCGCCAGCAACCTCTCGATCCGCTGCTGCAGTTCTGCGAAATCCGGCTCGCCGATATAGCGCCCGGCGATCCGTCCCTGCTTGTCGATCAGGAACGTGGTCGGCGTCACGCGCGTGTCGTCGAAGGCGCGCGCGATCTCGCCCTGCACGTCGAGCGCGATCGGGAACGGCAGCGGGTTGCGTGCGTGGTAGTGAAGCACCCAGTCGGGGCGGTCGTATTGCATCGCCACCGCGAAGCTGCGCAGGCCGCGCGCCGAAAACTTGCGCTGGGTCGCGGCGATCTTCGGCATCTCCTCCATGCAGGGCACGCAGGTCGTGGCCCAGAAATTCACCAGCACCACCTGCCCCCGCAGGTCCGCCAGGCGCACGCGCCCGCCATCGAGATTGACCAGCGTCACGTCCGGTGCGAGCGGTTGTGACAGCAGCGGCACGGCGGAGAACACTGCCCCCGTGATCAACAGGGCAATCGCCAACGCAGCGGCGGGCTTTCGCCGCAACAGGAGGACAAGGTGCTTGGACATGAATTCGATGTGCTGACGCCGCCCGATGCGGATGCCATCCGGCGGGCGCTGATTATAGGAAGCGCGCTCGCCGCCGTTGTCGGCAGCGGCGACGCGGCTGCGCTGTCGCTCGCGGACCTGACACAGAAGGACGCCAGTGCGGGCGTCAAGGCCGCGCTCGAAAAGGGCGCCACGGTCGCGGTCGAGCTGCTGGGCCGCACCGACGGCTTCTGGGGCAACGACAAGGTGCGCATACCGCTGCCTGAGTGGTTGAAGCGCGCCGAAGGCGCGCTAAAGCTCGCCGGCCGCGGCAGGGACATCGACGAGCTGAAGCTCGGCGTCAATCGCGCTGCCGAGCAGGCGGTGCCGGAGGCGAAGGCGTTGCTGATCAGCGCGGTGCGCAACATGACCGTGCAGGACGCCAAGGGCATCCTGACCGGCGGCGACGACTCGGTGACGAAGTTCTTCGCGACCAAGACGCGCGAACCGCTGACGGGCAAGTTCCTGCCGATCGTGACTCGCGTGACCGAAAAGATCGGGCTGGCGCGCCAGTACAACGCCCTTGCCGCGAAGGGAGAGCAGCTCGGGCTGGTGCGCGGCGATCAGGCGAAGATCGAGCGCCACGTGACCGCAAAGTCGCTCGATGGTCTGTACTTCATGATCGGCGAGGAAGAGAAGAAGATCCGCCAGGACCCGGTCGGCACCGGCAGCGACATCCTGAAGAAGGTGTTCGGCGCGATCAGGTAGCGCGCCCGCTCACAGCAGTTCGCCCTGCACGGGCTGCGCGACCGCGGCCGCGGCCGGATTGTCTTCCTCTGGTGCGCCGTCGACCTGCGGCGGCAGCGGCGCGTCCAAAGCAGCACAGATCGTGCGCAGGCAGCTCGCGGCCTTCCAGTTGGTCTGGCCGTCGACGAACGCCGCGGCGGTGCACGCCTTGATCAGCTGCGGCTTGGCGAGCGGCGCGAGCAGATTCAGCCGCTCCAGCGCCGTCGCGACTTCGTCGAGCCGGATCGCCGCAGCGTCGGTGCGCTCGACGTCGATGTTCGGCAGCAGCAGCGCGCCCGCGTTGAACGAATGCTCGGCTTTCTCCGGCAGGCGCACGGCGGAAATCAGCGACAGCACCAGCCCTGCGTCGCCCGCGCGCTCCGCGACACTGCGATATCTGACCGGCACCGGGCGGTGCGCGTCGCGGCCGATGCGGCGCTTGAGCACCGTGAACAGCAGAAACTCCGGCAGCGTGACGCGGCCATCGGCGGCGATCAGCGCATGGCACAGCATCAGCAGTCGCTCGGCGCTGTCGACCGACAGCTTGCGCAGCGCCGGCATCGCACGATCGAGCAGAGGCAGCCGGCGCCCGGGCGGGAGCTGCTGCATCAGCTCGTGCAGCGCATCGACGCGCTGCGCGGCCGCGGCCCCGAACGCCTCGGTCACCAGTTGCCGCTGCTGACCGCTGAAGGGCTGGCCCTTCTCGATCAGCATGCCGAGCACCAGCAGCTGCACGCCAATGGTATCGGTCAGGATCGCGTCGATCGCGTCCGCATGCTCCAGCGCCAGCCGGCGCGCGAATTCCTGCGCCTGCGGTTGCGGCGTGCCGATCGCGCCGTGCACGTGCGCGGCGGCGTCCGCAGTCGCTGCCGCGCCGGCCACGAGGCCGGCGATCGGGCTCGCCGACGCGTCGCCTGGCGTGTATTCGATCGGCGGCAGTTCCTTGTCTGCGGCGCGGCCCGAGCGCGAGGCCGCTTCGAGCGCCAGTTGCAGCGGCTGCTCCGGCGCCGGCAGATACGGCAGTGCGCGGCCATAGATCCGCTCGATGCGTTGAGCCAGCGGCGGGTGCGTCGCGAGCCATCCGCCGGCGAACGCGAGCCGCGCCGGCGCGATGAACATGTGCGACAGCGTTTCCGCGTGCGCATGCTCGATCTGGCTGCCGACGTCGACGCGTACTCCGCGCGCGCGCAGTTCGTGCGCGGTGTCGACGACCTGCGGCAGCGATGGGTCCGTCGCCGGTACTGCGGGTGACATGCCGCCGACGCCGCCCAGCCCCCCGATCTTGCGCAGCGCGCCGCCGATGCCGTCGGGGTTGCGCGTGAACTGCACGCTGCTGGCGTCGGCGAGGAACTCGCGCTGGCGCGACACCGCGGCCTTGATCAGCCGGCCGAAGAGCACGCCGATGTAGCCGACGATCCACAGCACCAGGCCCGCGATCACGAATGCGCCGGCCCCGCGCTCGCGGTTGCCGCGGCTCACCTGCATCATGAAGCGGCCGAACGTCGCGATCATCACCAGCCCGAACAGCACGCCGATCAG
>JBAIYN010000104.1:0-1915 GCA_037915775.1 Burkholderiales bacterium
GTCAGGGCACGCGTCTCGCCGGGAAGGATCGGGAACGTCGACGGAGTGAACTCGAGTGACCTGCCTGCCCCGTCGTCGCCTGACAGAAAGCCGGTGAGACGGCCATGCGCATTGCCGTTGTTGCGAACACGAACGACGGGAACACGCGACCCAGCTCTCACTTCGGTCGTGAACTCCACGATCTCGAGCTGAGGACGCACATCACCGACGCCTGCGTAGACGATGACGCCCATCCTGGCCTTGATGGGAATCGAAAGACCACCCGTGACGGCGACGGCCGGCGACTCAGCCTCGATGAGCAGCATGAACCGGCACTCGGTTGGCTGTGCATCACTTGGTGCGGCGACGTCGAACCTGTAGCGCATGGTCGCGCGGGAGGGAATGACAACCTCGGCGCGCTCGATCGCCACCCATGAGCGGCACGAACCGGGCGCGACATCGTCGATCACCTCGACCGTACCGTCCGCTTTCAGCGCCCAGTCGGCCGTACGGACCCTGTAAGAACCTGCCGTACCAGCAGCGTTGGTGATCTCGACGACGCTGCGCCGCGTTTCTCCAGGCTGCAGTGCGAGCTCGAACCGCGGCGGCGACACGGCAACGGCGAAGGTGTTCGCCTCACAAGCAAGCGGCGCAATGAGTGCGCTGCACAGCACAGCGAAGGCTTTACTCATCGATGTCGACCTCGAAGTGAAACCGAAGCGCATGGGTAGCGTTCAGACGTCCAGCCTCGACCGATATGCTCAGCGTGATGCGCTCTTCGATCGTTGGCGCGTTGATGGGGCCCGCGTAAACGAGTGCTCGCGAGCCAGACACCAATCGGCCGGACAGGAAGCGGCCCTGCGTGGTGAACTCGACCGTGACCGTCCCGATCGGTTGTTCTGGCAAGACGAGAAAGACCCGCCCATGCCTGCCCATCCAGGGTGAGGTATCCAGTCGCACAAGCACGTCTGTGCGTCCATCGAGAGCATTCGATGCACCGCGCCTGGGCGCCATTTCTCGCCAACGCATGGTGGCGCTGGCCTCCGCAGGAATGGAGGCTGAGTCGTCCACGCGATAGGTCTTGGATGCCGCTGGCTCCGCCAGGCAGCAGGCGGCGACGGCGGCCGCCACAACGCTGCGCCCGTTCATGGGGCAGTCAGCGTGTAGGTCACTGTCGCCGTGTACGTGCCAGCGGCAGGCACCAATGAGTTGGCGTACGAGAAGGTGTGGCAGCTCTCCGCCCATTGGTTTGCCTGTATGGAACCGATGGACTGCGCGCTGGTTCCCGCGAACGTCCCAGCTGGAAACGGCTGGGCGCCTGTATCGCCATTGCCGGAACTCGTCCAGCTGATCTGTGTGATCGGGATCGTGTCTCCCGCCGGCGATGTCAGGACCGAGGGCGAACTCGCGGTCAGTTGGGCGGCCGCTGCTGCCCCGCCATTGGTCCTGCGATGAAACCCTCCGATGTACAGCTGCGCCGGCAGGTTGCAGAACGCGAACCCGTCATAGAAGCTGTTGCGCGCTCCGCTGTTGGTGGTCATCGGCTGCGCCACCCCGCTACCGACCTGTGCTGCGGGGACCGTGACCGAGACGAGATTGACCGTAGCGTTGTTCCCGGGCGTCCCGCCCGTGCTGTACGTTCCGCTGAACGTGCCATCCCCAACCTGGAGATAGATCGCTCGCGGACTGGCCGCGCTGATATTGACGGTGAAGGCAAGCGCGAGCGAAGGCAGCGTCGCGACACAGATCACGACGCCACCGAGCAGAGCTTGCACGAAGCGCTTCATGGCCCCCTGCCAAGAGCGCGAGGCTCTCAGGGCGTGGTCGCGGTGTACGTCACCGTGCCGGTGTACGTTCCGCTGCCGTAGGGAACAGTGTTTGCGAACGAGTACGTCCAGACGCCGTGGAGGTTGACGGCGCGATTCGCGTTCGCGGT
>JBAIYN010000542.1:0-11694 GCA_037915775.1 Burkholderiales bacterium
CGCGATGCCGGTCGGCACGAACGCGGGGCACAGCACCGACACTCCGATCGTCGACTTGGCCAGCGCGAGGTCGTGATAAAGCGTTTCGGTCAATGCCACCACCGCGTGCTTCGACACGTTGTAGACGCCCATCAGCGGCGGGCAGAGCAGTCCGGCGATCGACGCGGTGTTGACCACGTGCCCCGGCTCGCCGCGCGCGTTCGCCGCGATCATGCGCGGCACGAAGTGGCGGATGCCGTGCACGACGCCCATCAGGTTCACGCCCAGAATCCAGCGCCAGTCGCTCTCGTCGTTCTCCCACACGTAGCCGCCGCCGCCGACGCCAGCGTTGTTGAACAGCAGGTGCGCGGCACCGAACTCCGCAAAGCTACGGTCGGCAAGCGCCTTGACCTGGTCGCCATCGGCAACATCGACCACTTCGGCGATCAGTTGCGCGCCGGCGAAGCGCAGTTCGCGTGCGGTCTCCTCGAGCGCCGCTGCCTGCACGTCGGCCAGCACCAGCCGCATCCCCAGTCGATGCGCAAGGCGCGCGAACTCGCGCCCGAAGCCGCTGCCGGCGCCGGTGATCACGGCGACCCGATCCTTGAAATCCTGCATGAATGAGATTCCTACAGTCGTTTGGCCGCGTCGCGGCGATTGAGAAACTTGATCGTGCCGAGCGCCTTGGCAATCAGCTGCTGCGCTTCATCACGCAGTTCGGCCTCGCAGTAGGCCATCGTGGTCGACCGGTGCAGAACGCGACCCAGCGCGACGACGCGCCCGCGTGCGGGCCGGAAGAAGCTCGTCTTCATCTCGACGGTGACGCTGCCGACGTCGGCGCCGGCCCTGGCATCCACCAGCGACTTGCCGGCGCGCGCCATCGCCACGTCGAGCAGCGACATCACGACGCCGCCGTGGCCGACGCCCCAGCTGTTCATGTGCCGCTCCGCCAGGTCGAGCGCGATCTCCGCCTCGCCCTGCCCGGCTCGCACCAGCCGCATGCCGAGGTCGCGCATGAATGGAATGCTGTCCAGATCGCCCAGCATCGCGTCGCTCAGACCGCGGACACGCCGCCGTCCACCGCGAGGACCTGCCCCGTGATGTGGCGGCCGGCGTCGGAGGCGAACAGCAGCGCGGCCCCCTTCAGGTCCTCCTCCCCGCCGAGGCGCTGCAGCGGCGCGTGGCGCGCCAGGGTGTCCTCGCCGAACTGCCGCAGCACGCCCTTGGTCATCTTCGACGGGAAGAAACCAGGCGCCAGCGCGTTGACGGTGATTCCGTACGGTCCCCATTCACCCGCCAGCGCGCGCGTGAAATTGACCAGCGCGCCCTTGCTGGTGTTGTAGGCGAGCGTCTTCATCGTGCCCGGCGCATTGCCGCGCAGCCCCGCGATCGACGCGACGATGACGATTCGCCCCGAGTGGCGCGGGATCATCGAGCGCCTGCCGATTGCCTGCGTCAGCAGGAAAGTGCCGCGCACGTTCAGATTCATCACCTTGTCCCACGCGTCGAGCGGATGATCTTCGGCAGGAGCGCCCCAGGTGGCGCCGGCGTTGTTGATCAGGATGTCGACGTGGTCGAGGCGCGCCAGCGTCTCGTCCACGAGCCGCACGATCTCGTCCGGCCTTGCGGCATCGGCAGCGACCCAGCCGACGTCGACGCCGCTCGCCCTCAGCTGCGTGGCGGCGGCCTCCAGTTCGTCGGCCTTGCGCGACGTCAGCATCAGACGCGCGCCCATCTCTCCGAGCGCCTCGGCGATCTGCAGTCCCAGTCCCCGCGACCCGCCCGTGACGAGCGCGGTGCGGCCGGAAAGGTCGAACAGCTTTCTGACGGACATCGTTTCCCCGCTGCCTTGGTCTGGTCGGCGCCAAAGGTATCAGAACCCATCGCGTGCGGGCGCCGCGCTCAGAGCCAGGCGTCGCGCGTCTCGACCAGGGTGGCGTCGCCCGACTCTGCGGGTCCGAGCCAGACCGCCACCTGCGGCAGTTCGTAGACGAAGAAATAGCGGCACGCATGCCAGATGCCGTGCAGGAAATCGTCGTCGGCCGGCGTGTGGATGCGCGACGCGGTCAGGCTCAGTTCGAGCCAGATCCACGCGAGCACGACGTGGCCGAACGCCTGCATGTAGGGGGTCGCGTGCGCGAGCGTGGCTTCGGGATTGCCCAGCGCCCAGAGCTTCCGCGTCGCCAGCTCGATCCGGCGCAGCGCAGCCTTCAGATCCGTGGCGAACCGCCGCGTGTCCGGATGCGCCGCCGCGTCGGCGCGGGCGATCGTGGCCGCGATCGTCCCGCCCAGCATCGCGAGTCCCGCGCCCTGCTGCATCACGACCTTGCGTCCGAGCAGGTCGAGCGCCTGGATGCCGTGCGTGCCCTCGTGAATCATGTTCAAGCGGTTGTCGCGCCAGTACTGCTCGACCGGAAAGTCGCGCGTGTAGCCGTAGCCGCCGAGGATCTGGATCGCGAGGTTGTTCGCCTCCAGGCACCACTGCGACGGCCAGCTCTTCGCGATCGGCGTCAGCATGTCGAGCAGCAGCGTGGCGCGCCGGCGCTCTTGTTCGTTATCCGCCGTCTTCTCCTCGTCGACCAGGCGCGCGCAGTACAGGTTCAGGGCGAGCGCGCCTTCCACGTAGGCCTTCTGCGCCAGCAGCATGCGGCGCACGTCGGCGTGCGCAACGATCGCCACCTGCGGCGTGGCCGGGTCCTTGCCCCGCGGGCCGACCGGCCGGCCCTGCGGGCGCTGGCGCGCGTAGTCGAGCGACGCGCGGTAGCCGGCGTAGCCGAGCATCGTCGCACCGAGCCCGACACCGATGCGCGCCTCGTTCATCATGTGGAACATGATCGCGAGTCCCTGCCCTACTGCGCCGACGCGGTAACCGACCGCGCCGGCACGGCCGCCCGGAGCGAACCTGTCTTCGCCGAAATTGAGCAGCGTGTTCACGGTGCCGCGATAGCCCATCTTGTGATTGAGTCCCGCGAGCGCCACGTCGTTGCGTGTGCCGGGCGCGCCGTCGCCGTCGACCAGCAGGCGCGGCACGATGAAGATCGAGACGCCCTTGACGCCAGTCGGCAGCGTGCCGTCGGCGGCGGGGATCTTGCCCAGCACGAGGTGCGCGATGTTCCCGCTCATCTCGTGCTCGCCGGCGGAGATCCACATCTTGGTACCGAACAGGCGATAGCGCGGCCCGAATGCGGACTCGCCGTCGGGAATCGCACGCGTGCGAATGTCGGACAGCGAGGAGCCTGCCTGCGGCTCCGACAGGCACATGGTGCCGAAGAAGCGTCCGGCGAGTTGCGGCCGCGCGAAGGCGTCGATCTGGCGCGGCGTGCCGTGCGCCAGGAGCAAATTGGCGTTGCCGATCGTCAGCATCGCGTACGCGGCGGTGGCGACATTGGCGGCGTCGAAATGGGCGAAGCACGCCTTCTCGATCACTGCGGGCAGTTGTAGCCCGCCGTACTCCGCGTCGGCCGCCGCGGCCATGAAGCCGCCTGCGACGAAGGCGTCGAGCGCGCGCTTGATCTCGGGAATCAGATGTACCCGCCCGCCATCGAAGCGCGGCTCGTCGACGTCGGCCGCGCGGTTGTGGGGCGCGAATTCCCTCTCGGCCAGGGTGTCGGCGGCCTCCAGCATCGCGTCGAAGGTGTCGCGCGAGTGCTCGGCGAAGCGAGCGCGCCGCGCCAGCGCACCGGCGTCGAGCCAGTCGTACAGCAGGAACCGCAGCAGCCGGCGGTCGATCAGTGCCATGCAGCGATCCGCGGCGCGTGCGTCGGGCCTACCAGTGCCCCTCGACCGCGGCACGCCGCAGGCGCGGCGCCGGATTCCAGAATGCCGAGTCCGCGTGGCCGTTGCCGGCGAACCGTTCCATCGTCCTGATCACGCGCTCCAGGCCGACCGTCTGCGCGTAGAACATCGGCCCGCCGGCCGCGATCGGGAATCCGTAGCCTGCCAGGTAGACGACGTCGATGTCGCTGGCGCGCAGCGCGATGCCCTCTTCGAGAATGCGCGCTCCCTCGTTGACCAGCGCGTAGACGCAGCGCTGCACGATCTCCTCGTCCGAGATCGCGCGCGGCCTGATGCCGATCTCCTTGCGATACGCATCGATCAAGGCATCGATCTCCGGGTCGGGAATCGGCGTGCGGTTGCCGGGCTCGTAGCGATACCAGCCCTTGCCGGTCTTCTGTCCCAGCCGGCCGAGCTCGACCACGCGGTCGCCGATGCGCGAGTAGGTGATGTGCGGCTTCTCCTTGTAGCGCCGCTGGCGGATCGCATAGCCGATGTCCATACCCGCCATGTCGTACATGGCGAACGGCCCCATCGCCATGCCGAACTTGGTGAGCGCCGCGTCGATCTTCTGCGGGCTCGCGCCTTCGTCGACCAGGAACAGCGACTGGCGGATGTACTGCTCGAGCATCCGGTTGCCGATGAAACCGTCGCACACGCCGGAGACCACCGCGACCTTCTTCAGCGGGCGGGCCAGCTTCATCACCGTTGCCAGCACGTCCCTGCCGGTGCGCCGTGCGCGCACCACCTCGAGCAGCCGCATCACGTTGGCCGGGCTGAAGAAGTGCGTACCGAGCACGTCCTGCGGGCGGCGCGTCACTGCCGCGATCGCATCGACGTCGAGCGTCGAGGTGTTGGTGGCGAGGATCGCTCCCGGCTTCATCACGCTGTCGAGCCTGCGGAACAGGTCCTGCTTGACCGCGAGGTCCTCGAATGCCGCCTCGATCACGATGTCCGCGTCCTTCAGGTCTGCGAAGTCGAGCGTCGGCGAGATCAGCGCGATCCGCTGCTCGACCTGCTCGGTGGTCATCCGGCCCTTGCGCGCTGTCGCCTCCCAGTTGGCGCGGCAGGTCGCCAGCCCCTTGTCGAGCGCCGCCTGCGTTGTCTCGAGCACGGTGACCGGGATGCCGGCATTGGCGAAGCACATCGCGATGCCGCCGCCCATCGTGCCGAAGCCCACCAGCGCCGCACGGCGGATCGGGCGCGTCGGCGTGCCTTCCGGAACGTCGGGAATTTTCGTCGCCTCGCGCTCGCTGAAGAATGCGTGGCGCAGCGCCTTCGACTCGGCCGACTGCACTCGCTCGACAAAGAGCTGGCGTTCGAACGCCAGACCCTCGTCGAAGGGCCGCAGCACCGCGGCCTCGATCGCATCCACGCATTTCATCGGCGCGGTCAGTCCGCGCGCCGCGCGTCCGACCTGCACCCGGGCACCCGCGAAGAAGGACGCCGCGTCGATGCCGGCCGGCAACTGCGGCGTCCGGTTGCGCAGCTTGGGCAGTGGCGACGCATCGGCAACCTCGTGCGCGAAGTCGAGCACGCCCTGGAAGGTCGTGTTGGGCACCACACGATCCACCAGACCGTGCTCGAGCGCATCGCCGGCCGGAATCGGCTCTCCGCTGGTGATCATCCGCAGCGCCTTGTCCGCGCCGACCGCGCGCGGCAGCCGCTGTGTGCCGCCCGCCCCGGGGATCAACCCCAGCTTGACCTCGGGCAGCGCCATCGAAGCGTTCGGCGTGGCGACGCGGTATTGACAGGCGAGCGCAAGTTCGAGCCCGCCGCCCATGCAGACGCCGTTGATCGCCGCTATCACCGGCTTGTACGAGCCCTCGACCGCGTCGATCACCTGCAGCAGGTTCGGCTCTGCCAGCGCTGCCGGCGTATTGAACTCGCGGATGTCTGCGCCGCCCGAGAACACCGTGCCGGTGCCGGTGATCACGATCGCGCTGACACGCGGGTTGTCGAGCGCGTGCTGCAGGCCGGCACGCAGACCGTTGCGCGTGGCGTGACTGAGCCCATTGACCGGCGGATTGTCGATCTGCAGCACCGCCACATCGTCCCTGATTTCCGACCAGACTTTCACGGCACCTCCCCGTTGCTCTTCCCTTGCTCGCTCCGATGCATGTTCTCCCGCTGCCCGTGCCAGCGTCGCAGTCCGGGATGCGTGCGCTCCACCTCTGCCAGCGCGCGCCGCGCGCCTTCGGGCGCCAGTGACCCGTAGGAACCGATCAACGCCGCCGGCAGCGGTCCGACGATGCGCGACAACTCGGCGAAGCGCACCCCCTGCCGCGCCATGAACGCCAGATACGTATGCCGCAGCACGGCGGGGGTCACCTCAGCTGCCTGCACCAGTCCTGCATCGTGGCTCGCGTACGCGACCAGCGCGGCGAGATCGTCGTGCGAGGGCGCGCTGTCGCTCTGCGCCGGAACCACGTACGCATCCGCGGAAAATGCAGCGCGATCCGCCTGCGCGATCGAAGACAGTTCGTCGGTCAGCGGAAAGTCGCGCCCCGCCGGCGCGCTGATACGGACCGTGCCCGCGTCGGCCTGCACGTCGCGCCAGCGCAGCGAGAGCAGTTCATCGGGCGCCACACCGCTCAGCAGCAATGCCAGTGCCAGGCGCGACCTCTGGTCGGCGCTCGCGAGCAACGCCGCCACTTCGCCCTCATCCAGCTCGCGCGCCGGCAGCGCCGCCGGCAACTGCAACGCCGGCGCTCCCGACTGCGCCAGCGCGGGACGGTCGTGCACGGGCGTGTGCTGCAGCCCAAGCGGCACCGGATAAGCCACGGCCGTCGGCGCGACCACCACGCTCGGTGTTTCTTCGCGCCGGGTCAGGAACGCCGTCAGCCAGGCGGCCAGAAATCCCAGCACCACCGCGGCGCCGACCGTGATCGCCGAGTCGCGCAGGTACAGCGGACGCCACGGCTCCGTCGGCGTAATCGCGGCTTCGATGATCTTCGCCTCGGGCCGGCGCGCGCGGTCGCTCGCCTCCAGGCGAACCGCCTTTTCGTTCGCGCCGCGCGCCAGCCCTTCCAGATCGGCGAGCTCGTCCTGCATCGCCTTGTACTCGCTGAAGCGGGCGGAAAACGCCTGCATCGACTGCCGGTCGGCGGTCATCTGCCGCTTCAGCTGCTCAACGCTGTCGCGCATGCGCGTTGCGTCTTCTTCCGCGTCGGCCAGGTTGGCCTCCTGGCTGGCCGCGCGTTCGCGCTTGACCTGCGCCTCGAGTTCCGTGATGCGCGTGCGCAGCGTGCGCGCCGCCGGATCCTTGGCCAGATAATCCTCGGTGTAGGTGCGCTCGAGCTGCTTCATTTCCTCCCGCGCCTGCGACAGCCGGGCTTCGACGTTCGCCAGCGTCGGGTTGTCGCGCGCTCGCACCGGCGCCTTGCCGGAGGCAACCGCCTCGCGCAGCGAGCGCAGCTTCGCTTCGGCCGCGACCGCCTTCTCCTCGGCCGTATTCAGCGACACGCCCAGCCCCTTGGCACGCGACAGCGCCTCATTCTCGTCGCGCTCGAGCGACACGATGTTGTAGCGCAGCCGGAACGCTTCCATCGCGCGCCGCTTTTCCTTCACCGCGGCGTCGTACTTCTGGGCTTCCTCGCGCGCCTGGGCCAGTTCTTCGTTCGAGGTGTTGCGGTAGCGCGCCGAGACGTGTCCGCGATAGATGTCCATCAGCCCGTTGAGGGCAAAGGCCAGCACGTCCGGCTTCTCGCCCACGGCGGCCAGTTGCACGACCTGGGTGCCCGGGACCGGCGTCACCGAGATCGCCTGCAGCAGCGCGCCGATCGGGTCGGCGCTGCCGAGCGAGTCCGCCAGGCCGGCCGACCGGATCTGTTCGAGCAACTGCTCGAGCAAGGGCCGGCTGGTCAGGAACTCGATTTCGGTCAGGAAGGGGCTCGCCGGGCCGGTGGAACGCTCGTTCTGCGCCGACGCGGGTTGCGGAACCCCGATCTGCGGGGCGCGGTTCTGCAGGGCTTCGGCCGGCACGATCTCCAGCCGTGCGGTTGCGCGATATTCGGGCGTGCGCAGGAACGTGTAGCCCAGTCCGAGCGCGCAGACGAGTACGAAGACTGCCAGGAAGGCGATCAGCCGCCGGTTCCGCCACGGCGAGCTCGGATGCGCGCCGGCGGACGCGGCAGGATATCCCTCGATCGGTTCGACCACCCGCATTGCTGTTCCGATTTGCGCGTCGCGGCGAGGTTTTTAGCAGCGCAGCGCGCCGTGTGCAAACACATCCGCGCCGCGCACTTGATGCATCGCAGGCAATTCGATACTTATGCCCGCCTGTGGTTCAGACTTCGAGCCACTCCTGCCGGATCAGCCTGTTCGCCTTCAGGTCGTCGGGCGTCCCTTCGAACACCATGTGGCCGTGGCCCATCACGTACAGGCGCTGCGAGATGGCCAAGGCGATCGTGAGTTTCTGCTCGATCAGCAGGATCGAGACGCCATGCTCTTTCAGTTCGCGCAGGAAGACCGCCACCTGTTCCACGATCTTCGGCGCCAGGCCTTCGGTGGGTTCGTCGATGATCACCAGTTCCGGATCGCCCATCATCGTGCGCGCCAGCGTCAGCATCTGCTGTTCTCCTCCGGACAGCACGCCGGCCTGGGTGTGAGCCCGCTCCTGCAGGCGCGGGAACAACCGATAGCAGTCCGCATAGGTCCAGCGGCCACCGGCACGGCCCTTGATGCCCAGCCGGAGGTTCTCCTCCACGGTCAGCGTCGGAAAGATGTCGCGGCTCTCCGGAACATAGCCGATGCCGGTATGTGCGATCTGGTACGTCTTCAGCGCGGTCAGGTCGCGACCCTTGAAACGTACCGTTCCGGTGCAATCGACCATGCCCATGATCGCCTTCGCCGTCGTCGAGCGGCCCACGCCGTTGCGGCCGAGAAGGCTGACGATCTCGCCCTGTCCGACGTCCAGATCGACCCCGTGCAGTACATGGCTCTTGCCGTAGAACGCCTGCAGGTTGCGGACTTCGAGCATCAGTGCCCCTCCGCCTGCGCGCCGAGATAGGCTTCCTTCACGCGCGCATCGGCGCGAATCTCGGCCGGGGCCCCGGTGGCGATGACTTCGCCGTAGACGACGACCGAGATCCGGTCGGCCAGCCCGAACACGACGCTCATGTCGTGCTCGACCATCAGCAGCGTCTTGCCCTGGGTGACGTCACGGATCAGCGCCACCGCACTGGCCGATTCGCTGCGGCTCATGCCCGCGGTGGGCTCGTCGAGCAGGATCACGCTGGCGTCGCCCGCGATCGTGATGCCGATCTCGAGCGCCCGCTGCTCCGCGTAGGTCAGCGACCCCGCGGCGACATTGCGCCGCCGCCGCAGGCCGATCCGGTTCAGGATCGTTTCGGCGCGATCCTCCGCGTCGTCGAGCCGGTTCAGGTTGTGCCAGAACGAATAGCGGTAGCCGAGCGACCACAGCACTGCGCAACGCAGGTTCTCGAACACCGACAGCCGGTGGAAGATGTTCGTGATCTGGAAACTGCGCGACAGCCCGAGCCGGTTGATCTCGAACGGTTTTCGAGCGGTGATGTCGGTTCCGTTCAGTCGCACCGTGCCACTGCTGACCGGAAAGCGGCCGCTGATCAGGTTGAACAGCGTGGACTTGCCGGCGCCGTTCGGTCCGATGATCGCGTGGCGCTCGCCGGCCGGCACGGCCAGGTTCACGCCACGGATGATCTCCGTCCGGCCGAAGCTCTTGCGCAGATCGACGAGTTCGACGGCCGCGGTCACACGTCCTCCGGGTTGTCGCGGATCCAGTCCTCGATCTCGATCTGGATCGCGTCCCACACGGCCTTGAACCTGCGCCGCGCGTACTCGAATCCCAGTGCGCCGCCAAGCAGCACGCCGACGGCGAATACCCAGCTCTCGGCGCGGTCGGTGTAGACGGGGAATCCGAACAGGTGGATGCGCGGTCCAAGCGAGAAATCCAGCGTGCGGTGGTAGATCATCTCGATCAGCAGCACGCCGCCGAGGATCAGCGCGACCGCGGTCAGGATCACGCCCACGTACGGATCGCGCAGCCGTCCGAACTTGCGGAACTTCAGCACGCGCAGGTTCATCAGGATCAAGCTCGACAGGCCGCCCGGCGCGAACATCACGAGCAGCACGAAGAAGACGCCGAGATACAGTTGCCACGCCTTGGTGAACTCCGACAGCGCGACCGCGAACAACGTGAAGACGATCGCGCCGAGGATCGGCCCGAAGAAGAACGCAACGCCGCCGATGAAGGTCGCCAGCAGCACCCCGCCGGAGCGGATCGCGCTGACGTTTTCGGCGGTGACGATCTCGAAGTTGATCGCCGACAGACCGCCGGCGATGCCGGCGAAGAAGGCCGACAGGATCAGCACGAACCAGCGCACGCGCTGCGTGTTGTAGCCGATGAATTCGGCGCGCTCGGGGTTGTCGCGCACCGCGTTGGCGATCCTCCCGAGCGGCGTGTGCGTGTATGCGAACATCGCCACCATGCAGGCGAGGCACCAGATCGCGATCAGGTAGTAGACTTGGATCTGCGGCCCCAGCGTCCAGCCGGAGACGCCGAACAGCGGACCACCGACCGTACGGTTGCCGCTGATCCCGCCTTCGCCGCCGAAGAACGCCGGGAACATCAGCGAGCAGGAGAAGACCAGTTCGCCGAGGCCGAGCGTGATCATCGCAAACGGCGTGCCGGCTTTCTTGGTCGTCACATAGCCGAAGACGATGCCGAAGAAGGCCCCGGCCAGCCCGCCGACCAGCGGCAGCAGCGAAACCGGCAGGCTAAGCCGCCCGTCGCCGATCAGGTTCATCGCGTGGATCGCGAAGTACGCCCCCAGCCCCGAATACACCGCATGCCCGAAGCTAAGCATCCCGCCCTGCCCGAGCAGCATGTTGTACGAAAGCGCGAAGATGATCAGGATGCCCATCTGCGACAGCAGCGTGCGCGCATAACCCGACTGGAAGATCAGCGGCATCAGCGCAAACAGCAGCGCCGCCAGGCCCCAGACGACCCAGCGGCCGAGGTTGATCGGCCGGTAGCGCAGCACCGTGGCCGCGCGGTGCTGCGCGGGAACTTCGCGGTGCGGATCGGTTTGCATCAATCCTCGCGCGTGCCGAGCAGGCCCTTGGGCCGCACGATCAGGACCAGCACCAGCAGCAGGAACGGCAACACCGGCGCCACCTGCGACAGCTTCAGCGTCCACAGGCTGTACAGCGGCGTCTCCGGAGTGATCGTCACGCCGAGCGCCGTCAGGCCGTCGAGCAGCGAATCGTCGATGACCTTGGCGAACGAGTCGATCAGTCCGATCAGCAGCGAAGCGAGGAAAGCGCCGGTCAGCGATCCCATGCCGCCGACGACGATCACGACGAAGATGATCGCGCCGGCGGTCGCCGCCATTGCCGGCTCGGTCACATAGACGGCGCCGCCGATCACGCCTGCCAGCCCCGCGAGCGCGGATCCGGCGCCGAACACCAGCATGAACACGCGCGGCACGTTGTGGCCGAGAGCCTCGACCTGCTGCGGGTTCGTCAGCGCGGCCTGGATCACCAGCCCGATGCGCGACCGCGTCAGCACCAGCCACAGCGCGCCGAGCATCAGCACCGCGACCAGCATGATGAAGCCGCGCGACAGCGGGAAATTGGTAGAGAAGATCGTGAACAGCGTGCCCTGCAGTACGGGCGGCAATGCGTTAGGCACCGGCGGGCGGCCCCAGATCACCTGCACGATCTCGACGATGATGTACGACAGGCCGAAAGTGAACAGCAGTTCCGGCACGTGTCCCCATCTGTGCACGCGGCGCAGACCCCAGCGCTCGACCAATGCGCCGAGCATGCCGACCGCGATCGGCGCGATTACGAGGCCGGGCCAGAAGCCGATCCACTTCGAAAGCTGGTAGC
Organism: Burkholderiales bacterium; assembly: GCA_037915775.1. Lineage (GTDB taxonomy): Bacteria > Pseudomonadota > Gammaproteobacteria > Burkholderiales > Burkholderiaceae_F > JAKOQB01. The sequence continues at coordinate 11,629 of JBAIYN010000542.1, forward strand.
CGAAGTACGCCCCCAGCATGTAAAAGCTGGCGTGCGCGAAATTCAGGACGCCCATCATCGAGAAGA
>JBAIYN010000220.1:0-2331 GCA_037915775.1 Burkholderiales bacterium
GTGCGGTTGAACCCGACGTAGCCCTCCTGCGGCAGCACCGACTGCGAGGCGGCCACGATGCTGCGCGAGAAGTCGGCGAAGTAACTGTCATCCGACACGCGGTTGTAATTGATGCCGCCGGTCAGCCCGATCGGATTGACGTACTCGTGCCGCAACGATCCGAGCCAGCGCGACTGGCCCGTCACGCGGTCGTTCGGCAGGATCTCGTATTGCGCGGTTCCGCGAAAGGTCGGCTCCAGATAGCGGAACTCGTTTTCCAGCAGCAGCCCGCGCCGCTGCATCAGGCGCGGCGTGATCGTCGCATCGAGGTTCGGCGCGATGTTCCAGTAGTACGGCACCGATACCTCGGCGCCGAGCCGCGAATTGACGCCGAAACCGGGCGTGAGCAGGCCACTGCGGCGTCGGTCGCCCAGCGGAAACTGGAAATAGGGTGACGCGAAGATCGGCACGCCGAGGAAATGAATCGACGTACCGGAGCCGGTGGCGACCTCGTCGGCGCGATCGATGTCGAGCCGATTCGCCTTGACCCACCAGGAATCGTCGCCCGGCGCGCAGGTGGTATAGGTGGCGTCGGTCAGGCGCATCTTGTCGTCGCCCAGGAACTCGATCAGCGCGCAATGCCCGCGGCCGCCCTGCGGCGCATACGTGAAACTGGCGTCGGGCATGCGGCCGATCTGCGCCTCCACGCGCAGCTTCAGGCTCGGACCGGAGACGATCGTGCCTGCGCGGAACACCCGCGCATGCCCGGTGACCGTGACCTCGTCGTCCGGAACCGAGTAGTCGATGCGATCACCGCGCAAGACGGTGCCACCGCGCCGCACCTCGGCGTCGCCTTCGAGCACGATGTGCTCGTCGACTTCGCCGGACACGCGTTGCGCGCGTGCATACGTGGCGCCGGGACCCGTTGCCGCCACGTGCCCCGCCCCCAGCGCGCGTTCAATCCTGAGCGTAGGCGGCGGCTCGGCCGGCGGAGCCTGCGCCAAGGCGTCCGCCGTCACCAGCAGCGCCGCGGCGAAAAGTCTTGACACGGGCGCACGCGGCGTTGGACGTGGCATCGAGGATGGATCGGATCGCGTGGCTATTATAGGAACGGAATGCGCCGCACCCGACGTGACGCGCCACACTTCACCGATCGATGAACGCCCCCAGCCGCGATCTCCGCCTCGGACAGTTGCGACACTGGCTCGAGTCGCTGCCTGCGACCCTGCGGCTGGCGCCCGAGTCGCTGCGCCCCGCCTCGGCCGACGCCAGCTTCCGGCGCTATTTCCGCCTCGACGCAGGGGCGGCAACTCTGATAGCGATGGACGCGCCGCCGGAAAAGGAGGACAGCCGGCCGTTCGTGCGCGTTGCGGCGCTGCTGCAGGCCGCGGGATTGCACGCGCCACGCATCGTCGCGCAGGACCTGGCGCAGGGTTTCGTGCTGCTGAGCGATCTCGGCACGACGACGTACCTGGCGGCGCTGAACGACGGCACCGCCGACGCACTCTTTGCCGATGCGATCGACGCGCTGATCAAATGGCAACTGGCCAGCCGCAGCGACGTGCTGCCGCCATATGACGAAGCGCTGCTGCGGCGCGAACTGAGCCTGTTTCCCGACTGGTACGTTGCGCGCCATCTGAGTCGAACGCTTTCGCCCGTGCAGCGTCAGGTGCTGGACGACACGTTTCGCCTGATCGTCGAGGCATGCCTGTCACAGCCGCGCGTTTACGTGCACCGCGACTACATGCCGCGCAACCTGATGGTCAGCGCACCGAATCCCGGCGTGCTCGACTTCCAGGACGCAGTGCACGGCCCGATCACCTACGACGTGGTGTCGCTGTTCCGCGATGCCTTCGTCTCGTGGAACGAGGAGCGCGTGCTGGACTGGACGATTCGCTACTGGGAGAAGGCGCGCCGCGCGCGGCTGCCGGTCGATGCGGATTTCGCGGATTTCTGGCGCGCGTTCGAGTGGATGGGCCTGCAGCGACACCTGAAGGTGATGGGGATCTTCGCGCGCATCAACTACCGCGACGGCAAGCCGCACTATCTGGCCGACACGCCACGCTTCGCCGGCTATGTACGCAGCGTCACGCACCGCTACGTCGCGCTCGCCCCGCTGGCACGCCTGTTCGACGAACTCGAAGGCGTGCAGCAGCGGGCGGGATATACGTTCTGAGTCCCGTGATCCGCGATCTGTGATCCGACACATATGCCGATTTCTGAGCCTATCGTCCTGACCGAACAACCGATCACGGATCACGGATCACGGATCACCGCATGAAGGCACTGATCTTCGCCGCCGGGCGGGGCGAGCGGATGCGGCCGCTGTCGGACGTGACGCCCAAGCCGCTG
>JBAIYN010000657.1:0-10959 GCA_037915775.1 Burkholderiales bacterium
GGCCGAGGGCCGGAAGCTGCTGTTCGACGCACTGCACGCACTCGGTCGTGTGCCCGGCAATGACGCGCCGAATACGGTCGGTCTGATCAACATCGCGCTCGGAACTTCCCTGACGCTCGAGGGCCGCCTCGAGGAGGCGGGCAAGTACCTCGCGGCCGAGGCGAACGATCTGCGCCTGCACTATCCGCACTCTTCTCCGTTGGCGCGGGTTCTGATCGAACAGGCAAAGCTCGCCACCGCGCTCGGCCGTTACGACGACGCGCGCGCGCTGCTGGACGAATCGGATTCGATCGCGCAGGACGTGTCGCCCAATGCGCCGCCCTTCGCCCGCAACCTGTCGCGTTTCACCCGCGCACAGCTGCTGCTTGCACAGGGCCGGGCGCGCGAAGCGCTCACGGTGCTCGATCAGGTCGTCATTCCGCCGTTCGAGAAGGACATGCCATTGCCGACCACCGAAGTCACGACCCGGCTGCTGCAGGCGCACGCATTCCTGGCGCTCGGGCAAGGATCCGACGCGCGCGCCGCGGCGCAACGGGCGCTCGATCTGGTGCAGCACTCCTCCGTGCGGAAGTACTTCGAGGCGTTCGAAGCCGATGCGGATCTGACGCTCGGCACGGCGATCGGCTGCCGGGCCGATGCGCGCGCCGCGCACGACGACCTCGAGCAGGCGTACCGGCTCTACCGGCAGCTCGACGACGGGAACAGCCTCGAACTGGCCGAAAGCGAGGTCTCACTCGCGGGCTGTTTCGCCGATCTCGGGCACGCGGCGCGGGCGAAGGAGCTTTTGGCGGCCGCGCAGCGCATTCATGCATTTCATGCGGCATTCGGGCCGGTCGCCCCGCACTACGGCGCGCCGCTGCGTGCGCTGCAGCGCCGCCTGAGCGGCTAAGGTCCGCCGAATATCCGCCCTCGCGTCGCCTGGCGACCTTCGTGTCGTCTTTCGTCCCGGAATTCCGAACTCCCAGTTGATCGATGCGGCCGCGGAACGCAGGACGTTTTCGCTGCCGCGTCGACGTACTGTGCAGGAGGCGATCATGCGAACGGGAGACTTCCTCAGAACTTGCGCGTTTGGCGCCGTACTCGGCGCCGCGTCTTTGGCGACCGTGGCGATCGCACAATCCGCCGACCCGGGGAGTCGGCGCATCCCGAATCTTCTGCCGTTGCCCAACGCGTCGGGCGTGGCGGCGACCTTCAGCACCGCTGGTTTCATCGACCGCGGTAACCTCTTCTTCCAGAGCATCGGCACCAACGGCCGCAGTTGCGCGTCGTGCCATGTTCAGCAGGATGGGTGGACGATCACGCCGGCCGATGTGCAGAAACGGTTCGAGGCCAGCGGCGGGACCGACCCGATCTTCCGCACCAACGACGGCTCGAACTCGCCGCTCGCCGACGTGTCGACCGTCGAGGCGCGCCGCAGCGCCTTCAGCATGCTGCTTACCAAAGGGCTGATCCGTGTCGGCATCGGCATCCCCGCCAACGCGGAGTTCGAACTGTTTGCGGTCGATGATCCGTACGGTTACGCCAGCAGCAAGGAGCTTTCGCTGTTCCGCCGTCCGCTGCCGTCGACCAACCTGAGGTTCCTCAGCACGGTGATGTGGGACGGGCGCGAGACGTTCCGGGATCCGAACTCCCCCGATTGCTTCTTCAACACGACGATCTGCTTTGCGTCGATCCATTTCGACCTCGCCGACCAGGCCAACGGTGCCGCCATGGGCCACGAGCAGGCCGCGCAACCGCTCACGACCGCGCAACGCGATGCGATCGTCGCTTTTGAGTCGGGGCTGTTCACCGCCCAGGTGATCGATCGTGACGCGGGGCACCTCGACGCGCTGGGCGCGCTCGGGGGCCCGCAGATCGCGTCGACGCAGGACTTCTATTTCGGCATCAACGACACCGTCGTCGGCGACTACCGCACGCATGCCGCGTTCACGCCGAACGCAATGACGCTGTACGACGCCTGGGCGAACGTGGTGCCGAATCCGGCGGCGAACGATCCGGAGGCACGCGATCCGGCGGTCGCGACCGCGCGGCGCGCCATCGCGCGCGGCGAGGCGCTTTTCAACGGCAAGCCGATCATGATCCGCGGCGTCAAGGGATTGAACGACGTGCTCGGGCAGCCGGTGATCCAGGGTACCTGCACGACCTGCCACGACGCGCCGAACGCGGGCGACCATTCGATCCCGTTGCCGCTCGATCTGGGCCTGGCGGATGCGTCGCGCCGTACTCCCGACCTGCCGCTTTACACGCTGCGCAACAAGACGACGGGCGAAACGGTGCAGACGACCGATCCGGGCCGCGCGCTGATCACCGGCAGGTGGGCCGATATCGGCAAGTTCAAGGGGCCGGTGCTGCGCGCGCTCGCGACTCGTGCGCCGTACTTCCACAACGGCTCGGCGCCCGATCTGAACACGGTGGTCGACTTCTACGACACCCGCTTCGGCATCGGCTTCACGCCCGACGAGAAGGCGGACCTGGTGGCGTTCCTGCGGTCGCTCTGAGACTCGCCGGCGTGCCGGCCCGCGCGGCTCCGTCGGGAGGAGGAGTTCTGGCGTGCGGGACGAGCGTTGTCTGCGCTGACAGGCGAGGCGCCTTCGGCCATACTGCGGCACGGTCATCGCGATAACGACGGAGCCGTGCGAGAGGGGGAGATTCCGCAGACGGGGATACTGCAGCGCGCGGCGCACGACCGCGTCGTGGCGAGTCGGCATGCGAGGTTGCGGAACGTCGGTCACATCCGTCTGCGCGCGCAGCGACGGGTCGCCTGCCCGGACGCCGCCGCGCTCGTGAGTGAATTCTTCCTGCGGATGGCGAGCGCATCGGAGTCTGCGCGCCTCGTCGAGTCGACGCTGCCGCAGGCTTGAACGGTCATGGCGGCAGCGCGGCTTGCCAAACTGTCGCCGCCGCGGGCGTCGAACTGGGTCCCGCGCCAACGTCTGCATCGCCTGCTAGACGAGGTGACGCGGCGGGCGGTCGTGTGGATCGCGGCGGAGCCGGGCGCAGGCAAGAGCACGCTGGCTGCGGCTTGGGCCGCCAGCCGCAATGGACGCGTGCTCTGGTTCCGTGCCGATGCAGGAGACGCAGATCCGGGCGCGGCATTCAGCTATTTCACCGAACTGGCGCGTTCCGGCCGTCGCGCTCCGGCTGTGCCCGCCTATCAGCCGCATGATCTCGACCGCCTCGATCTGTTTGCCCGCGCCTTCTTTCGCGCTTTCTTCGCGGTGGTTCCGGCGGCGGCGACATTGGTCATCGACGATGCGCATGCCGCCGCCGCGACGGACTTCGATGTGCTCCTCGCGGCTGCGATCGATGAGGCGCCGGCCGACATCGCATTCCTCGTCCTGAGCCGCAAGGAACCGTCGGGACCTTTGCTGGACGCAGTGGCCCGGGGTGCGCTGGACCTGATCCAGAGCGATGCGCTCGCATTCACGAGCGACGAGGCAATCGACCTGCTTTCCGATCGCGTCGATAAAGTGCAAGCGCGGCGCCTGCAAGCGCAAGCCGGCGGCTGGGCCGCAGGGCTTTTGATGCTTGCGCAAGATTCGTCCGGCGAATTCGGCAGCGGCACGAAAGCACGCGAGCGGGTGGACACCTTCTTCGCCGAGCGCGTGCTGTCACCGCTGACCGACGAACAGCGGCGCACGTTGGCAGCAGCGAGCCTGCTGCCCGACGTTGACGTCGCAGGACTGCATCAGCTCGGTTTCGGCGATGCGGCGGCCGAAACCCTGGAGCGGCTGCGCAAACTGCACACATTCGTCATGCGGCTCGATCGGGAGCCGCCGAGCTGGCGCTTGCACGATCTGCTGCGCGAAGCGCTGCGTAAGCGATTTGACGGCATCGGCGATGCCGCGTGGCGGCTGGGCTTGCAGCGCAACGCCGCGCAGCTGGCTGCTTGCCGCGGGCTTGCGCGAGAGGCGGTTCAACTGCTGCTCGATGTCGGCGATGCTGCAGCCGCACGCTCAATGGCCGAGCGGATGGCGCACGAACTGGTCGCGTCGCGACGGCTGGCCGAACTCGATGCCGTGGCTGCCGCATTGGGAGAGCAGGTCGAGGACTCTGTCGCACTGCTGATCGCACTCGCCGAAAGCGCGTGGCAGCGCAACGATTCCAGGGAGGCCGTCACACGCTTCGAGCGCGCATTCGCGCGACTCAATCCGTCGTCCGCATCGGCGCCGGGGCTCTTGATCGCCGCAAGTGCCCTCGGCGCGATTCTCGAAGGATGGCAGGACTACCGCGATACCGAGCGATGGGTGCGGCGACTCGCGGGGCAGCTTGCTGCACGCGCGTCGATCGACGACGTAAACGAGCGTTTGCGCATCGACAGCGTGCGTCTGCGTGCGATGGATCTCGTCTGGGGTGCCGATCTCGGCGACCGCGAAGTGCTGATCGTTGGCGTACTGGAGGCGTTGCGGCAGCGGAACGGACCGATCGATCCGAATGAGGCGATCGCCGCGTCGGCGGTCTTGCTGGAGTCGGCTGGCTATCGACTGAGCGACGAAAACCTCTTTCGCGATGTCGTGGAGGCGACCGCACCGTGGCTGCAACGGATCGAACTGGCGCCTCTGGCCAAGGCGGGATGGCTGAATACCTACGCCCCGTTGGGCCGGCGCTGGCCGACGGCGGGCGTGAAGCTGCCGGCCACGGATCCGGTCTCCTGTCTCGAGCTCGCAGTGGGCATTGCGCGTGAGCATGGCGGTCGCAGTATCGCCTTCAGCGGTTCGATGTATCTCGCGCAGCTTGCGGTCGCGGACAACGACTCCGCCGCGGCGCGTCGTCGTCTGGCGGCGCTGCGCGAGGTGGCGGACCCGAATCACCCCGCGCAGTCAGTGAATCTGCTGGTGGTCGAAGGCAGCGTGCTGGCGCTTGAGCGTGACTGGCCGCGCGCCGATGCAGCACTGCAGCGCGCGCTCGAACTGGCGCGGCGCCATGCATTCCCGCCGTCTGAGCGTTGGAGCCTCGAGTTGACGTTGGCGCGGATTGCGATTGCAGCGGGTCGCGCAGAGGAAGCGCGCACGACACTGCTGCAGGCGAGCGCGCGGTACGAGCCGGGAATGCGGCGCGATTTCGCGCTGATCCTCGCCGACGTGGCGGTCGCCGCCCAAGCCCTGCGCGCCGACGGCCGGATACCGGACGAACTCGTCGCATCGATCTTGCAGCGTGCGCGCCAGTATGCATGGCCGGGCTTTGCCACGCTTCTGGCGCCGGTCGCGGCGCGCATCTGCGCCGCGGCACTGCGGCTGGGCGTGGAATCCGAATTCGCGCGTCAAGTCGTGCAAGAGCGCCATCTCGCCGCGCCATCGCCGTATGAGCCGAACTGGCCCTGGCCGATCCGCGTGCATGCATTGGGCAGCTTGCGGGTCGAAGTCGACGGGCAGACCCTGGCGTTCGGACCGCGTGCGCAGCGCAAGCCCATCGATCTCTTGAAGGTGCTGATCGCCCATGGGCCTGCGCCGGTCGACACCGCGATCGTGCTGGACGCCCTGTGGCCTGATGCCGAAGGCGGCGCGGCGCGGGCCTCGTTCGACATGACGCTGATGCGGCTGCGCAAGCTGCTGGGCCGCGATAACGCTCTGCACCTCGACGCCGGTCGCGTTGGACTCGACCCCGGCTGCGTGTGGGTCGATGCATTCGCTTTCGCGCACGGCGCAATCGATAACTATCCTGGGCCGCTGTTCGGCGCCGACGCAGTGGAATCCTGGTGGGCGGCAGCGCGCGAGCGCCTGCACCAGCGCTATCTGCGCCGCACGCTCGAGCGCGGTTCAGCCGTGGAAAGGGCCGGACAGCATGAGGCGGCACTTGCCATCTACGAGGCCGGTTTGGCACAGGATTCGCTTGCCGAGCACTTGTACCAGGGCGTCATCCGCTGCCATCTCGCCCTGGGACGCACGGCCGATGCGCTGCGTGTCTTCCGCCGCTGTCGCGACCAGCTATCCATCGTGCTGGGCGTACCGCCATCGGACGCCACGATCGCGCTGATTGCGGGCGCAGCGCGACCCTAGGCGGGGAACGCCGGCCGACTTTTCTGCCGATCCGTTAGGACGCCGTTAGATCGACGGCGACACACTGCACCGCATCGATTGGGCGTCGGTGCGGAGAGCGGATGGACACCTTCATCGTTCGGATCTACCGGCGCACCTCGAAATCGACGCAGGAGCTGGCCGGCACCGTTGAGCACGTTGGTTCGGGCAAGCGGACGGGGTTCGCGGGTCGGGCGCAATTGCTCGACCAGCTGCTCAAGCCGGATTCCGGATCCGGCGACGGGGCTGGCAATGGCGGCGAGGCCGGCGACACGCGCGGGCCCTGACCCGGTCCGGCGAGGCGATTGCAGCGGGAACGAATGCGAAGGCGCACTGGAGAAACGGCAACTAAACCATCGAATGGGGGAGCCTCGACATGAATCGAGCCGTACTTGCTGCTGGTCGCATGGGTCTGGGCGTGGTGCTGCTGGCCATGATGGCTGCCTGCGCTGATATGCCGTACGAGGCACCGCAGGCCGACACCGCGCGCGCGACCCAGGCGCTGAAGAAGCTGCCACGCAAGCAGGGCGAGCTCGTCGCGGTCACGATCTACGAGTTCCGCTCCGCGCTGCCGAGCATCAGCGCGACGGCCGCCACCGACATGTTCAAGACCGCACTGGTGCAAAGCGGCCAGTTCCGCGTGGTCGAGCGTGCGCGGCTGAACCAGGGCGTGATCCGGGAAAAGCAGCTGCAGCAGGGCGGCTATGCGAGCGGCAAGGCGGCGCAGGTGCAGCTGCGCGGCGCGCAGTACATCTTCGAAGGCGCGGTGTCCGAGGCCAATGCGTCGGAGCACCAGCGCTCCGGCGGTATCGGCGTCGCCGGGATGCAGATCGGCGGCGGGACGAACCGCGATTCGATCGCGGTCGACGTGCGCATCGTCGACGCGGCGAGCGGCGACATCGTCGATGCAATCACCGTGCGCAAGAGCGTCAGATCCGACAGCGCCGGCGTCAGCGGCGTCGGCAACCTGCTTGGGACGATCCTGTCGCAGCAGGGGCGCTCTTCGACCTATGCGCCCGACGTCAGCGTGCAGCAGCAGCGGCGCGAGGGAGTCGACACGGCGGTGCGCGAGGCGATCAACCAGGCGGTGATCGAGCTGTCGCAGCGTTTCACGCCGTAAGCGGCGTGCGCTGCCCGCAACCCAATGCCCATCCAATCCCTCACGCGCAAGGAGATGCATCGATGAATCCGAGTTCACGCCTGGTCCGTGCCGCACCCTGGATCCTGCTCGCGTTCGGTGTGGCCGCCGCGCCGGCCGTGCGCGCCGACTGCAACGCGGTGCTAGATGCGATGGAGAAGATGGCCGCGCAGACGCGCACGGCCAGCTACGAAGTCGAGGACGACAAATCGTCTCCGACGGCCGACGGGGACTACACGATCCGCATCGGCAAGCGGTCATGGCAGTCGATCTCGGGCCGGACGTTCGAGGGCAAGGGGACCGATCCCGCCCTTGCAGCCGAGATTCGACAAAGACAGGCGGGCCTGATGAACAAGGTGGGCTGCGAGTCCCTGGGCGCCGGCAGCTATCGTGGCGCCGCCGTCATGCGCTACCGCTACCCCAACCTGATGGCGCAGGGCCCGCTGTCGGCGGACTACCTGAAGCAAAGAGGACTGACCGAGAAGCAGGTTCGCACGTTCCTGTTGTACGTCGATCAGAAGAGCGGCCTGCCGGTCTATTCCGAGACTTACAACGTCACCGGCGTGAAGCTGGCCCAAGCGATGGTCTACGGCGATGCCGTGAAGGAGCCCGCAGGCGCATCGGGCAAGGGCAAGAAGTAAGACCAGGCCCAGGATCGACGGCTGACGCCATGGTCGCTCGTACGGTCGCCGCGCTGGCCTTACTTGGTGTTGCCGGCGGCGCGGCGCTCAATGCGCAGGCAGGGGTGCCGCCGCTGCCGTGTGAGCTCGTCCGCGACGCACTGCAGCGGATGGACGCGCAGCCGCGGGTGGCGGCGCATCGGCTCGATGCCAACGGGCGCGTCGGGCCGGAGCCGACCTGGGTTCGCGCGCAAGGCCGCTGGTGGAGCTCCGATGTGTCGAGCTACGCGCCGATGGACACGACCGCCGCGGCAGCAATGCCGCTCGCCCGGTTGCGCGCGCGGCTCGGCCGCGATGAGCTGGACTGCCTGGCCCTCGCGGAGAACAACGATCTCGGTCCGCGCGCGACCGTCTTTGCCCTCGGTGCAAAGGGTGCCGCGCTGCTGCCACTCGTGCTGCACGTCGAGCAGGGCAGCGGACTGCCGCTGCGCTACACCGAGGCGGACGGTGGCCATGTCGTCCTCGGCGAGCAATACCGCTACGGGCCGACGGTGGATGACCCCGGCGTGGATCGCGTTGCCTCGACCTGCGGCGGCGAGGTCACCGGCGGCGGCGGGACGACCCAGGTGTTCCGCGACGGCCAAGTAGTGCTGCGCACGTGGGTCGTAGCGCGACCCTCGTCGCCAGGCGATGAAAGACGCGTGACGAATCCGGGATTGGCAAAACAGATCTTCAACGTCGTCGACAGAAACACCTGGGTACCAGGTCGCTTCGGCGTGCCCGCCAACATGACCTGCAGCATCAGCGTGCGGTTGAACGGCCGCGTATCCGAGCACATCACGCGCGGCCAGTCCACCAGCGACCACGCCGCGCTCGCCGAATTGCAGAAGGCGCTCGCGCGTGCGGGCGACACCACGGGGCGTTGACCGTGGCTGATCGTCCTGCACCCAGGCCGCTCACACGCGCGATCGCGTGGGCCGCGCTGATCGCCGGTTTCGCCGCTTGGCTGTTCAGCGCCGAGTTCTTTCCCGGCAACGGCAAGCTCTACGACGCGATCGCGACCGGTGACGCGCGCGAAGTGCGGCGGCTGCTCGCCGCGGGCGCGGACCCGAACAGCAGCGCGAGTCCGCTGACGCTGACGCGCACCAGCACGCGGCGCTACCAGTACGCGCCGCTGATCTACGCGCTGCGCCGCAACCAGCCCGATGCGGCGCTGGCGTTGATTGAGGCCGGCGCCGACCCGAATGCGCGCGATCTCGAAGGGAAGAGCGCTCTCGCGTTGGCGAACAACGCCCAAATGGCAGAGGTGGCGCGCGCACTCATCGCGAAGGGTGCACGTGAGGGGGTCAAACCGTCATAGCGCCCGCTGTGCGCGCACAGAGCCGCAATTCGCATTCGTCCGCAAAGCCCCTATCGGAGAAACCATGCAAGAGTCAAACAAACGCAACCCGATCCTCATCGCCGCATTGTGCGCGGGCGCAATCGCCTTATCCGCGCCAGCGCGCGCGCAGATCGATATCGGCGCGGTAACCGGGGTGCGCTCGCACCCGGGCACACCGAACGAGGTGCAGGTCAAGCCAGTGAGCCCGGCCTCTGTCCGAATCCAGTTTCACAACACCGCTTCCTCGGACGAGTGCTTGCGATTCGAGTTCAGCACCATGATGAACGACGTCGTTGTCGCACCTGCCGACAACCCGGCGACCGAATTCCCCGCGTCTCCGTTCTGCACCCACGACAAGTACGTAACGCGGCCGCTCGATTCGTTGCAGCCGGAGACGAAGTACTGCTTTCAGGTCTGGGCGCGGCGCCATGGCGACAACATGCGCTCACAACAGCCTTCGGCGTGGGCTTGCGCGACGACACCGCCGTATCCACCGCTCGCACCGCTGGATGTGAAAGCGTTCATGACAAGCGTTGCGGCTTCGAGTCCACCCCGGTTGTCGTGGAATACGCCCGATCAGTCGAATCACCGCGGCATCGTGCGCTTCACGGTCGAGCGGCAAACATCTCCAGGCCCCAATAGGCCTTGGGTGGCCGAGGGCGCCGTGAACGGTCCCGCGGGCGACCAGTCAGCCTCTGCGCGGCTTGCGTTTTCGTTTACTGCCAGCGTGATCGATCCGAAGGTTCCGCAGATCTATCGCGTCTGTGCGGAGAACGATGGTGGCCGTACCTGCGCAGCGCCGGTTGCGCTGGAAGTCAAGGCGCCGGAGATTGCCAAGGGGGTGTCGCTCAACGACCCGATCGCATCGGCGACCGCGGCATCGAATCGCAGCGGATTCTCGTCGTTGTCGCCGCAGACGAAGGCCAGCGTACTTGCGGCGGTCACCGCCGCTCCGCAGCCGGCCAGGCCGACCGCGCCTCGTCCGGGGCAGCCGCCGTCGAGCGCGCCGTCGCAGTCCGCAGCGGCCGGTAGCGCGCCATCGAACTCGCCCATCACGTCCACGCTGTCCCCGCAGGCGAAGGCGGCAGTCATCGGGGCGGTAGCCGCAGCGCCGACGACCACGAGTTCCGGCAGCGTCAGCAGCCCCGGCGGAGGCGGAGGGGGGAAGAGCGGCATTGCCGCGCCGCCGACGATGGCGTCGCCTGCGCCGGTCGCGCTTGCCGCGCTGGTGCGTAAGTCCGACCTGCCGCGCAACCTGCCTCACTCAGACGACAACGCGATCATCATCGTGGGCGGCACGCAGGCGCGCGCGGGCGATGTCAAGCAGGAAGTGCTGAAGCTGGATGACAACGCCATCATCATTGTCGGCGGGCACCGCGTGCGCGCCAGTCATCTGAAGCGTGAACTGAGTCGACCCGCGCGAGCCAGGAACTGGGCCGATGTGCCGGGTAGCGATGCGGCCCTGAATCCGCAGCCGCTGCCGCCGAAAGGCTCGGCACAGACCAAGACCAACTCGCAGTTTTCCGCGCCCGGCTCGGCGTTGAAGCAGTGAGAGGGAATGCCGTGCCTTCCTCTTCGCTACGGCAATGGCGGCGCAGGAGAGTGCCATGAGGATGACGATCGGTCGGATCGCGCGGGCCGGCGCGTTGCTGTTGCTGTGTGCGGCGTCGGCCGCAGTACGGGCAGCGCCGGACGACGTTCTGGCGCGCAGCCGCGCGACGTATGCGGCGCTTTCGTCGTATGCCGACACCGGGACGGTCGACGTCGAATTCGGCAACGCGCCGGCAAGCAGCCGCGAGCGTCACG
>JBAIYN010000312.1:0-3315 GCA_037915775.1 Burkholderiales bacterium
ACGCAGTCGCCGTCGGCGTCCATGATCAGGTCGAGCGCCATCCACTCGACGAAGAACTGCGTGCGCGCCGCGACGTTGCGCTGGTACAGCGTGTGCAGCAACGCGTGCCCAGTGCGATCGGCCGCCGCGCACGCGCGCGGTACCGGCTTCTCGCCGAAGTTGGCCGAATGCCCACCGAACGGCCGCTGGTAGATCGTTCCGTCCGGGTTGCGGTCGAACGGCATGCCGAAGTGCTCGAGTTCGTAGACGACGTTCGGCGCCTCGCGGCACATGAACTCGATCGCATCCTGGTCGCCGAGGTAGTCGGAGCCCTTGACCGTATCGAACATGTGCCACAGCCACTGGTCCTCGGTCATGTTGCCGAGCGAGGCCCCGATTCCGCCCTGCGCCGCGACGGTATGCGAACGCGTCGGAAACACCTTCGACAGGACCGCCACGTTCAGTCCTGCCTGCGCGAGTTGCAGCGAGCAGCGCATCCCGGAGCCGCCGGCCCCGACGATCACCGCATCGAAACGACGTCGTGCGATCGCCATCTCAGCACCCGCCGGGCCGCCCCAACGGGGGGCAGCGAACAAAGTGAGCGTGGGGGCACATCATCAGACTCTCCACAGGATCTGCACGGACCATACCGCGCAGACAAGAAGCCACAAGATGGTCAGCACCTGAAGCGTCAGGCGCACGCCGGTCGGCTTCACGTAGTCCATCCAGATATCGCGGATGCCGATCCATGCGTGATAGAACAGCGCCAGCAGCGCCACCAGCGTGACGACCTTCATCCACAGGTGCGAGAAAAGGCCGGCCCAGCCGTCGTAGGAGAAGTTGCGCGTCACCAGCAGGGTGACCACAAGGAAGGCGGTGTAGGCCGCCATGATTACCGCCGAGATGCGCTGGGCGAGCCAGTCTCCCACGCCATAGTGGGCCCCGACCACCAGTCGCTTCGATCCGATCGCCATCAGAAGACTCCAAACAGTCGCAGCGCCGCGATCAGTGCGAGCGGCAGGCTGATGAAATAGACGGCCAGCGCGCTTTTCGTCGCGGTGGACTTGTCGACACCGATGTGCAGATCCAGCACCAGATAGCGAATGCCGGCGATGAGGTGATGCAGGAACGCCCAGATCAGCACCAGCAGGCCGATCTTTACCAGCCAGTGGCCGGCATAGGCGGCGAGATGCTCGAAACTCATCTCCGAAATCAGGCTGAGGTCGAGCAGCCACAGAATCCATGGCAGCAGCAGGAACAGCAGCGCCCCGCTGATCCGGTGCATGATCGAGACCATGCCCGCGGGCGGCAGCCGGTAGCCGGTGATCTGGGATATGTGGATGTTGCGAAACTCGGGGCGCTTGCCGGTAGCGAGTGAGCTGCTCATCGTTCGTCGTCGCCTTGGGATTCTTGCTGAATGGATGAGTTGCGCTGCGGACAGTCCGTTATTCTGGCCGAACTGCCCGGGGGTGAACAAATCGCGTTTGCGTCGACATCGATCAGTACAGCGCGTTGCGATAGTGATGGTCGGTGGTGACGCACAGGCCGCGCCGCAGTTCGACCGGCCGGTCGCCGTAGGTAAACGACACACGTTCGACCAGCAGCAACGGCGCGTCTTTCGCCACCTGCAGCAGCCGCGCCGCGGTAGCGTCGGCGGCCACCGCGCGGATCTGCTCTTGCGCGCGGATCATCCGCGTGCCGAATTCGGACTCGAAAAGACCATAAAGCGGTCCGCGGTACTTTGACAGCCGGTCCGCGGTCAGTCCCTTGAAGATGGCACCGGGCAGCCAGATGTCATCGAGCACGATCGGTTTGCCGCCGAACGACAGCAGGCGGCGCACATACACGACAGGGTCGCCGGTCTTCAGTGCGAGATGGCGCGCGATCTCGGCCGCGGCCTTCACGCGGCGACACTCGAGAAAGCGGCTTTCGGCCAGCTCCGTCTCGCCTGCGTCCGCGACCAGGCGCAGGAAGCGGAACTGCGCGCGCGGCTCGTGATGGGTCGCGACGAAGGTCCCCTTGCCCTGCCGCCGCACCAGCAGATTGGCGGCCGCCAGATCGTCGACCGCCTTGCGCACCGTCCCCTGACTGACCTGGAAACGTGCCGCCAGCTCGAACTCGCTGGGAATCAGCTCGCCGGGCTTCCATTCGCCCTGCTCCAGGCTTGTCACCAGCAACTGCTTGATCTGCTGGTACAGCGGTGCGAAGACCGCGCCGCGGCCGCGCCGCGCGCTGCCTTCAGCCGGGGCATCGACATCCACCGTCATGGCGCCATTTCAGCACAGTTCGGCGCCGGTCGCTAGCATCTTATGTCTTATATAAGAGTTATACTTTGCCAACCTGAAGATCGCGCTGCTCGATGCGCTGCCCGGCCGCTCGGCCGGGCGTCCTCAATGCGCAGGATCAAAAGTCCGCTCCGCAGGCGCGGATTACACTGCCCGCTGCGTGCGAGCGCCCCTGCGAACGCCACGCGCCTGGCCTGTCCTACCAGACTCGGTGAGCCACGCTTCCGCCCGCCCGCGCCCGCAACCCTCCCTCATCTTCGACCCATCCGGAGAAGTTTCATGACGAAAGCCCCCGTTCGCGTCGCCGTCACCGGCGCTGCTGGCCAGATCGGATATTCCATCCTGTTCCGCATCGCCTCGGGCCAGATGCTTGGCACGGATCAGCCGGTCATCCTTCAACTCCTCGAAATCCCCGACGAGAAGGCACAGAAGGCGCTGAAGGGCGTGATGATGGAGATCGAGGATTGCGCGTTCCCGTTGCTGGCTGGCATGAGCGCGCACAGCGATCCGATGACCGCCTTCAAGGACACCGACGTGGCGTTGCTGGTCGGCGCCCGCCCCCGCGGCCCGGGAATGGAGCGCAAGGACCTGCTCGCAGCCAATGCCCAGATCTTCACCGCCCAGGGCAAGGCGCTAGACGCCGTGGCCAGCCGGCGGGTCAAGGTGCTGGTGGTGGGCAATCCGGCGAACACCAATGCGTATATCGCGATGAAGTCGGCGCCCAGCCTGCCGAAGAAGAATTTCACCGCGATGCTCCGGCTCGACCACAACCGCGCGCTGTCGCAGGTGGCAGCCAGGTCCGGTATCGCGGTAGCGAAGATCGAGAAGATGTGCGTGTGGGGCAACCATTCGCCCACCATGTACGCCGATTACCGGTTTGCGACGGTCGACGGCAAGCTGGTCAAGGACATCATCAACGACGAGAACTGGAACCGGACCGTCTTCCTGCCGACCGTCGGCAAGCGCGGCGCCGCCATCATCGAGGCGCGTGGCCTGTCTTCGGCGGCGTCGGCGGCCAACGCGGCCATCGACCACGTCCGCGATTGGGTGC
>JBAIYN010000716.1:0-9537 GCA_037915775.1 Burkholderiales bacterium
AGAACGAGCGCCAGCCACACGCGTCGGGCTCGTCTCCAACCTGAGCGGCATCTTCGGCAAGCAAGGGTGTGTGGTGCTGTCGAATGTGCCGAATGAGGGCGGCTACGGTTACGAGGATATTACGCGCGCCGTCGCGGAGAAGGATCCTCCCTTGCCCCTCACCGGCGACTACGCCGGTCCGGCCACGATCGTCGGCTACACCGTGATGTTCAATCGAGACGAGGTCTCGCACGGCATCGCTATCTGTGACACACCGACGGGCGCGCGCACGGTCGTCCGAACAGAGGACAAAGCGTTACTGGAGTCGATGATGCGCGAAGAGTTTTGTGGACGGGTGATTGAGGTTCTCAGCGGAGGACGTTTTCAGCAGCAACCCGCTTCCTGACCGAACAGGCGTAAGTGCATTTCTCGTAGTCAGATTGATCCCAGCCGCTAACCGGCGCTTGCTGCGGAAGCTGCTGCACGCCTCCCGGGAGCGCACCACAGCTCTGAGCGCGCACGGGGCTGTCTCTTCTTGGAAACCGGTTCGTTCACGCGCTATGGTGGCCGAAAGGGTTCAATCAGACGGCTGGCCGATCAGGGAAAGGAGCCTGCAATTCATGATCGATGTGCACTATTGGCCTACGCCCAACGGCAAGAAGGTCACGATTCTTCTGGAGGAGTGTGGTCTACCGTATCGCATCGTTCCTTGCCGCATCGGTCAGGGCGATCAGTTCACCCCTGAATTTCTCAAGATCAGTCCGAACAACCGTATGCCCGCCATCGTCGATCACGCCCCGGCGGACGGTGGCGCCCCGATCGCGCTGTTCGAATCGGGCGCCATTATGATCTACATCGCGGAGAAGGCCGGCCGCTTCTATCCCAACGACCTCCGCAAGCGCCACGAGGTCAATCAATGGGTCATGTGGCAGATGGCGAATCAGGGTCCGAAGACGGGAGAGTGCGGCCACTTTCGCCGCCTCGGCGATTCGCAGGGGGACCAGTCGTATGCGGTGCGCCGCTTCACCGACGAGGTCAATCGCCTCTACGGCGTCATGAACAATCGGCTCTATGACCGCCGCTATCTTGCCGGCGATGAGTACACGATCGCCGACATGATCTGCTACCCGTGGACGGTCGGCTGGCAGAGCCAGGGGCAGGACATCAACGAGTTTCGATACTTCAAGCGCTGGTTCGAAGAGGTCGGCGCGCGCCCCGGCGTACGACGCGGCATGGAAGTCGGATCTGATCTGTCGGTCGACCTGTCGAAGGTCTCCGCCGATGACATCGAACGGCTGCGGCAACTGCTGTACAACCAGCGGGCCCGGCCTGCCCCCGAGGGCGGCCTCTTGTAGCCGCGTCGCTCAAGTCCGCTGCTTACGAACGATACGGTCGATGTAGGCCGCGCTATCGAATTTCCGCGATGTGCTCGCGTACGACATGTAGCGGATCGTGCCATAGATCGGCCGTTCGGGGCCCCAGGCGCGATCGTGCTTGCCGGCGATTGCCCACGCCACGCCGGCGTACCCGTTGGGATCGCGTCCGTCCAGCTCATAACGATCGTTTAATTCCACAGCGATCTCGTAGGCGGCTTCGGGCGATTCACTCCACTCCAAAATCTTCTTCGCCCAGTACATGCGCAGGTATCCGTGCATCCAGCCGGTGCGCACCATTTCTTGCTGCGCGGCATTCCATAGCGGATCGTGCGTTTCGGCCTGCTCGAGTTGACGGGGCGAGTAGCGCTGCGGGCGCGGATCCGCGCGGTGCGCCGCCAGCGTGCGCAACGCCCACGGCTCAGCGCTGGCGAGCCGGTCGTAGTGACGGTTGTAGCGGACGAAGTTGATTGCCAGCTCGCGCCGAACGATCAGCTCTTCGAGAAAGGCTTGACGGTCCCGCAGCGGCACCCTCGCCGCTTGCACCGCCAGGGCCACCGTGTGCGGGCCGATGTGTCCGAAATGCAGATACGGCGACAAATGACTGGTGGCATCACATTCAGGCCGATTGCGGCGCTCCCCGTATCCGCGCAGCCCTGCGTTGATGAACCGGCGCAGTGTCCGCTCGGCTGCACGACTGCCCCCGTGTGCTGAGCTCACCGGAAGCACACTCCGGTCCATGGGCAAGCGCTCGAGCACGGTCACGTCTGGCGCGAGAGACCGAAGCGTGCGCACTGCCACCCACGGGCGTCGCGGCTTGCGATCTGGAATCGGTCGCAGAAACCGCGCCAACTGCTTCTGCACATGCGGGCGAATGGTCCGCGCCGCATAGTGTTCTTTGCCGAGCATTCGCGACGGCACGACAACGTCCGCGTCCACGGTCCAGAACGGCACGCGCAACTCGGCGGCAATACGCTCCTTGGCTCGCTCCGGTCCCCGCAGCGGGTTTTCGTCTCCAATCACCAGTGCCGGGCGCAGCTCCGCGCAGAAGCCGAGGAAATCGTCGGGCGCACACCGCAGCACGCAGCCAATCTGTCGCTTCGCGAGGCCAGCAGCGACATCGCGCAGCCCCTCCGCGAAGAACCGATAGTGGCGCAGTCCTACACTAGCGTTGGGGACGATCCCGACGTACACCACCACCGGTTTGTTAATCGCATCCGCCGCTGCGATCGCGGTCTGCAGCGCCGGATTGTCGCGCGCGCGTTGCGCGCGTTGCATGTGGTACACAACCGCCGCGCCGTCAGGGTCATGCGCGCCGCCGCGGCGGACGGTGAGGCGCGGATCAGCGGCGATCTGCTCCAAGGTCACCGAATTCCTGTAACCCAGTGGTCGGCCGCCGTCGACACCGCAGGCGCAGTGGCGGCGGTTGGAACTGCGCGGCGCAGGATTTTGAACCCGCGGTGCCGAAGTAGTAAGGCACGGATGGCAGTCGATGTACGTCCACCGCAGCAATCGCACGGAAGCGCTCGTCAACGAGCTGGCCAGGTTGGTCGCCCGACCCGCAGCCGGTCCGTTCGTTCCCGAGTGCATCGTCGTGCAAGGGCGCGGCATGGAGCGCTGGCTCAGCATGGAGCTGGCGCGGCGCCTCGGCCTGTGGGCGCACCCTGACTTTCCATTTCCGCGCAACCTGATCGAGCGTGCGCTCGCGGCGGTGCTCGGGCCACAAGAGACGGCGAGCCGGTGCTTCGCTCCGGAGATTCTTCTCTGGTCGATTGCCGACCTGCTGCCCCGGCATCTCGGCCATCCCGAGTTTGTGTCGCTTCGCACCTACCTCCACAGCGACGAACGCGCTGGCCGGCGCATCGAGCTCGCGCGGCGAATTGCCGACACCTTCGATCAGTACGTTGTGTACCGGCCCGACATGGTACTTAACTGGGAGCGCGGCGCCGACACCCATTGGCAAGCCGTTTTGTGGCGCGCGCTGATCGCGCGCCATGGTTCCCATCATATTGCGGCACGCACGCAAGCGCTGCTGACGGCGCTGCAACGGCGTTCGGTCACTCTGGAAGGCCTTCCGCCACGCGTGAGTGTCTTCGGACTGTCGACGCTGGCGCCGCTCTATCTTCAGGTACTGGACGCGCTGGCGCGTCACCTCGAAGTCCATCTGTTCCTCCTCAGCCCATCGTCGCAGTATTGGGCAGACACGCGCTCGCGCCGCGAGCAGCTGCGCGCACTGATGAAGGAGCCGACCTTTCCTGACGCGCCCGCAACGGACCTACACTTCGAGGAAGGCCATCCGCTGCTCGCGTCACTCGGACGTGTCGGCCGCGATTTCCAGCAGGAGCTCGAACGCACCGTGGATTATCAGGAGACCGGGCGCGATCTGTACGAAGACCCCGGCACTGCCACCATGCTCACGGCGCTGCAGTCCGACATTCTCGATCTGCGACACCGCGGCGCCGGAGCGGAGGCGCCTTTGGCGTTCCCGCAGGCCGACGCGTCGATCCGCATCCATTCGTGTCACGGCCCCATGCGCGAGGTGGAGGTTCTGCACGATCAACTGCTGGCCCTCTTCGAGAACGATCCGACGCTGCAGCCCCGCGACGTTGCGGTCCTGTCGCCCGCGATCGACACCTACGCGCCCTACATCGATGCAGTGTTCGGAGTCGGCGCACACCGCGCGTCCATCCCGTACCGCATCGCCGACCGCGCCGTGCGGGCCACCGACGATGTCATCGCGGCATTTCTGACGCTGCTCACGATCCTGCGTGGGCGTCTGACCGCCAACGAGCTGGTGGACCTGCTGGGGCTCATCGCCGTGCGCGAGCGTTTCGGAATTGTCGCCGAGGAACTGGATCTGCTGCGTCGCTGGGTGCGGGCGTCGGGGATCCGCTGGGGCAGCGATTCCGATCACCGGCTTGCCGAGGAGCAGCCGAGCATCACGGAGAACACGTGGCGCTTTGGTCTGGACCGTCTACTGCTCGGCTATGCCACGCCCGGCGACGCGCAACACTTGTTCGCAGGCGTCCTGCCGTACGACGACTTGGAAGGCAACGAAGCCGAGCTGCTGGGCCGCCTGGCCGAGTTCTGCGAGACGCTCTTCCGTTTCCAGCGCGCCCTTCAGGCGCCGCGCCCGTTGCACAGCTGGTGCGACAACCTGACGCACCTGCTCGCGGCGATGGTGGCAAGCACGCGCGACACAGCCCATCAACATCGCGAGATACAGACCGCGCTCACCGATCTGGCGGAACAGGCACGCCTCGGCCAATTCACCGAAGCCATCGATTTCGACAGCGTGCAGACGCAACTCGCGGCCGCGCTGGAACGCACGGCGCCGGGACGCGCGTTTCTCACCGGCGGCGTGACCTTCTGCGCTTTGGTCCCGATGCGCAGCGTACCCTTTCGCGTCGTATGTCTGCTCGGCATGAACGACGCCGACTTTCCGCGCACGCAGCGGCCGCTCGGGTTCGATCTCGTGGCGCAAAAGCCACGGCCGGGCGACCGCTCGACGCGCGACGATGATCGCTATCTCTTCCTCGAAGCCCTGCTCTCCGCTCGCGAGCGACTGATCATCAGCTACGTCGGCCAGGACATCCGCGACAACACGCCGATACCTCCATCAGTGCTCGTGAGCGAGCTGCTCGATGTTCTGCAGGAGTCATTCGGTCCCATCCTCGATTCGGTACTTTTCCGTCACCCGCTCCAGGCGTTCAGCCCGAAGTATTTCTCCGGGGATGACTCCTCGCCGCTGTTCAGTTACGCGCGCCGGAATTTCGAGGGTGCCCGCGCCCTGTGCGGCCCGCTCGCGACGCCGCAACCGTTTCTGCCAGGCCCGTTGCCCCTCGACGCGGTCGCGACGGCTTCGGCAGCGCCCGATGCCGTCACGCTCGAGGAATTGGTGCGCTTCTTCGAGAATCCCACGCGCGCATTCCTGCAAAGTCGCCTGGCGCTCTATCTCGGGCGCGACCTTGATGGGCTCGCCGATCGCGAGCCGTTGGAGCTCGATACGCTGGAGCACTGGCAGCTGGGGAACGCCCTCCTCGAACGCGGCCTCCGTGGCGGAGATCTGCGGCAGGTTCTGCCATCGGTGCGCGCAAGCGGCCTGTTGCCGCCCGGCACACTGGGAGGCTGCCTGCTCGACGACGTCACCGATGAGGTGACCCCACTTCTCGATGCCGCCGGCGCGCTGATGTCCGGTGACCAGTTGGAGGCGCTCTCCTTTGATAGGCAACTCGGCGGCGCCCGGCTCAGCGGCGTGATTCGCAACCTCTGGCCGAGCGGCCAGGTGCGCTGTCAATTTTCGAAGCTTGGAGGCCGTCACGAGCTGGGGTTGTGGATCCGGCATCTCGTACTGAACTGGCTGCGGCCGGAAAGCTGCGTTCCCGTCACCTACCTGGTCGGCAGACCCCAGAACAACTCGGCGAAGAAGCGCGGACCGGTACGGTTCCGTCCGGTCGACAACGCGGCGGCCCTCCTGTGCGACCTACTGCAGCTCTACTCGATCGGCCAGCGCACACCGCTCCTGCTCTTCGAGCACGCCTCGCGGACTTATGCGGAACGCATCGACAAAGGACCAGCGGAAGCGCTCGGCAAAGCGCGAGCCGGTTTCTCCGGCGGCGAGTTCAGCCACGGTGACGTGGATGACGTCTATGTCCGGCAGCTCTTCGAGGGGCAGGACCCGCTCGCCAACGACTTCCGCTTTGGCAGCGGCGAACCGCCGTCCCCGGGGTTCGCAGAGGTCGCGCTCCGCGTGTACCGGCCGCTGCTGGCGCATCGCGAGGCCACGTGATGCCCACCGATGTCCTGGAGCTCCGGCTCGCCGGAACCAATCTCATCGAAGCCAGCGCGGGCACCGGCAAGACGCAGACGATCACCGATCTCTACCTGCGTCTGCTCCTCGAACAGGAGCTCGGCGTGGGCGAGATTCTGGTGGTCACGTATACCAACGCGGCAACGGCGGAGCTGCGCATGCGCATCCGTGCACGGCTGCACGAGGCCTTGATCGCCCTCGCCGCGGCAATCCCCGAGAGCCACGATCGTTTTCTGCAACGCCTGATCGAGCGGCGGCGCGTCCACGGCCGAGCGGATGCCGACCAGGCTCGGCTCCTCCTTGCCCTGCACAGCTTCGATGAAGCGGCGATCTTCACGATTCATGGATTTTGCCAACGCGTGCTTCGCGAGAACGCGTTCGAAAGCGGCGCTGCATTCGACGCCGAAGTTCTGACGGACGAGAGCCTGTTACGCACCGAGGTGGTGCAGGACTTCTGGGTGCGGACGCTGCACGATGCGCCGGAGCAGTTCGTGCGTTTTCTGCAGGAGCAGGACATCACGCTGAAGACGCTCCAGGACCTCGCGGCGCACGCCGTCGCCGATCCGGATATCCCGGTACTTCCCGAACACGATGATCCAGCGCTCGCACACGCCGCGGCCGAAGCTGATCAGGAGGGCGAGGCTGCGTTGCACGCGCATGCGCTCCGCCTCGAACGCGACCTCGTCGACTACTGTCGTCGCGAGATGCGGCGTCGCAAAGAGCGCGCGCGGCTCGAGTCCTACGACGATCTCCTGCACCGTGTGGCCGAAGCCTTGCGTGGGGACGGAGGGCCGCTCCTGGCGCAAGCGATCCGCGGCCGCTTCCGCGCTGCGCTCATCGACGAATTCCAGGACACTGATCCGATCCAGTACGACATCTTCCGGCGCGTATATCTCCACACGGACGCCGTCCTCTTTCTGATTGGGGACCCGAAGCAATCGATCTACGCCTTTCGCGGCGCCGATGTCTTCGCCTACATGCAAGCCAAGCGCGACGCTGGCCGCCCACCGCACACCCTCGGCACCAACTATCGTTCCGATCCCATGTTGGTCCGCGCTCTCAACACGCTGTTCGGTCGTCTTGGGTCTCCCTTCCCCTTTCTGTTCGATGCCATCCCGTTCCTGGCGGTCGAACCGGCGCCGGACGCCCGGGACCGTCTCGGCGGGAGCGCGGCCGGCCAACCACCGTTGCAGATCCTATTCGTCCCCCGGCACGAATCGGTTCACGTCGCGAAAACCAGCGGCGGCATCACCAAAGGGTGGGCCGACGATCATTTGGCGGATCTGATCGCGGCGGAGATCGTCCGTTTTCTGGGCTCGGGCGCGACTCTCGACGGCGCGCCCGTGGAGCCGCGCAACATCGCGGTCCTCTGCCGCAAGAACCGCCAGGCCAGCAGTATGCAGGACGCACTGCGCCGGCTCGGTGTTCCGAGCGTCCTGCAGGGCGACGCCAGCGTCTTCGAATCCTCCGAGGCCGAACAGGTCGAACGACTCCTGCGCGCCATCGCGGATCCGGGCGATGCCGTCGCCGTTCGTGCCGCCCTGGCCACTCCCATCCTTGGACGCAACGCCCACGACATCTACGCGCTGGAAGGCGATGACGCGCAATGGGACGAATGGGTCCGACACTTCCAGGATTGGAACGACCTGTGGACGCGTCGGAACTTCATCACCGCCTTCCGCGCCCTGCTCGACTCGCAAGCCGTACATGAACGGCTGCTGCGGCTCTTCGACGGCGAGCGGCGGCTGACCAACGTGCTCCATCTGACGGAATTGTTGCACGCAGCCAGCACGCAGGAGCGCCGTGGGCCCAATGCGCTGGTGTACTGGCTCAGTCAGATGCGCACCGATGTCGCGGCGCGCAGCGCGCTGGGTAGCGAGGCCGCACAGATCCGCCTGGAGAGTGATGCCGCCGCGGTCATGCTCACGACGGTGCACAAGAGCAAGGGGCTGCAGTATCCGATCGTGTATTGTCCATACCTGTGGGACGGCCGCTTGCTGTTCGACGCGGACAAGCAGTGGGTGCGGTTCCATGATCGCAACGATCGAGATCGCATGAAGCTCGACATCGGATCGAGCGATCATGACGCCCACGCCCGGATCGCTGCACGCGAAACGCTCGCCGAGAACCTGCGCCTCCTGTACGTCGCGCTGACGCGGGCACGTCACCGCTGCACAATTGTCTGGGGCGCATTCAACAACGCCGAGACGTCCGCGCTCGGCTATCTGCTGCACGCGCAATCGGACGATCCGGACCGCGCATCCGTTCGGATCAAGGAAATGATGAAGCGGCGCGATGATGCTCCGTTCTGGAAGGATTTGCGGACGCTCGCCGCTGGCTCTGAGGGCATCGCCGTCGAGGACCTGCGGCTCGACGGCGTCGCCCGTTACACTGCCCCCAGCACCGAGATGAAGGCGCTGCAGTGTCGTACGGCGGCTCGCCGGGTCGACCGCGCCTGGCGCGTGTCGAGCTTCTCCGGCTTGACCGCGGCGGAAGACCTCAGCCGCCCCGCAGAGGAGGGCATCGACCATGACGCACTCGCCGAATCGGCGGAGGCAGCAGCCGCAGGCGACGTCGAGCGGATCGTGCTGCACGAGTTTCCCGGCGGCGCACAGGCGGGCGATTGCATCCATCACATCCTCGAAGCACTCGACTTCCAGGCGGACGGCAGCGCGCTGCGCGAGCAGGTCAGCCTCGCATTGACGCGCTTCGGCTTCGAAGCGAAATGGGTCGAGCCCCTGAGCCAGGCCCTCGAGGCCGTCCTGGCAACGCCGCTTGACGGTGCCCACGCAAGGTCGTTCGCCTTGCGCGACATCGCGCGGCACCGGCGCCTGAGCGAGTTGGAGTTCATACTGCCGGTCGAGCGTCTGTCCCCATTTTCCGCAGCCGCGCCGGGTCAGGGCGGGAGCCACCCGCGCAACGACATGCTCACAAGCAACCGCCTTGCCGATGTCTTCGCGTGTCACGCTTCGCCCGCCGTTCCCTCCACGTACGCCGACCGTGTGCGGGCGCTGGGCTTTGCGCCGTTGACCGGTTTTCTCAAAGGCTACATCGATCTCGTGTTTGAGCATCAGGGACGCTGGTATCTGGTGGACTACAAGTCGAATTTCCTCGGGCCGCGTCGGCGCGACTACGAGTCCACCTCCTTGGCAACGGCGATGACGGAGCATCATTACTATTTGCAGTACCACTTGTACCTCGTCGCCCTGCATCGGTATCTGCGCACGCGACTGCCGGCTTATTCGTACAACCAACACTTCGGCGGGGTGTACTACTTGTTCCTGCGCGGCATCGCGCCCGCGTGCGGACGTAACGGCGTGTTCTTCGATCGTCCCTCGCTGGAGATGGTAGAGGGCTTGTCGGCGATCCTGACCG
>JBAIYN010000366.1:0-16904 GCA_037915775.1 Burkholderiales bacterium
GCCGGCACGCGCTCGAGGTCTGGGCGCTGACGGTGGCGGTGCTGCTGGCGGCGCTGTTCGCGTGGTTCTCGGTCCGGCTCGCCTACCAGTCGTGGACCTTCAACGATGTATCGACCGGCAACGACGCGACGCCGCTGTGGATTCCGCAGCTGGCGATGGCCATCGGCGCCGTGATCCTGCTGATCGCCTTCGTCGACGAATGGGTGCTCGAGTTGCGCGGCAGGCGCCGACTGGCCGAGACGGGCGAGGCCCTCCACAATGAGTGACTTCGCCATCACCACGCTGCTGATCGTTGCGCTGTTCGCGCTGCTCGGCAGCGGAGTGTGGATCGGGCTGACGCTGGCCGGCGTTGCATGGATCGGCATGGAGCTCTTCTCGAGCCGGCCCGCCGGCGATGCGATGGCGGTCACGATCTGGGGATCGGCGTCGAGCTGGACCCTGACCGCGCTGCCGCTGTTCATCTGGATGGGCGAGATCCTGTTTCGCACCAAGCTGTCGGAGAGCATGTTCCGCGGCCTCGCTCCCTGGGTGAACGGGATCCCCGGTCGACTGCTGCACACGAACGTGATCGGCTGCGCGATTTTCGCCGCAGTTTCCGGATCGTCGGCCGCGACCTGCGCGACGATCGGCAAGATGACGCTGCCGGAACTGACGAAGCGCGGCTATCCGGACGATCGCGTGATCGGTTCGCTGGCAGGCTCCGGAACGCTCGGCCTGCTGATTCCGCCGTCGATCATCATGATCGTCTACGGCGTGGCCGCCGATGTATCGATCGCGAAGCTCTTCATAGCCGGCGTCATTCCGGGCATCGTCCTGGCGGGACTCTTCAGCGGATACCTGGTCGTATGGGCGCTGCTGAACCCGGACAAGGTGCCGAAGCCGGACGCGGCGCTGACATTCGCTCAGAAACTGCACGAGTCGCGCCACCTGATTCCGGTGGTGCTGCTGATCCTTGCCGTGCTGGGGTCCATCTATGCGGGCATTGCAACCGCGACCGAGGCGGCCGCGGTCGGTGTGGTCGGCTCTCTGCTGCTTTCGCTGGTGCAGGGGTCGCTGAACCGACAGACGTTCATTCAGTCGCTGATGGGCGCGACCAGGCTGTACTGCATGATCGCGCTGATCCTGTCGGGCGCCTCGTTCCTGACGCTAAGCATGGGCTACCTCGGGTTGCCGCGGCATCTGGCGGAGTTCATCGCATCACTCGGACTGTCGCAGGCGTGGCTGATCGTCGCGCTGTCGCTCTTCTACATCCTGCTCGGCTGCTTCATCGACGGCATTTCGATGGTCGTCCTGACGATGGGCGTGCTGCTGCCGACGGTGACCGCCGCGCATATCGACCTGATCTGGTTCGGCATCTTCATCGTGCTGGTCGTCGAAATGGCGCAGATCACGCCGCCGGTCGGGTTCAATCTCTTCGTGCTGCAGGGAATGACCAAGCGCGAGATCGGCTACATCGCGCGCGTCGCACTGCCGTTCTTCTTCCTGATGGTGGCGGCGGTGGTGCTGATCTATGTCTTTCCTCAGCTCGTCACCTTCCTGCCGAGCCGCATGAAACTCTGAGTCGATGCACGTCGCCGTCGTCGGCGCCGGAATCATCGGCGTCACTTCCGCCTATTACCTGCGCCAGCAGGGCTTCGAAGTCACCGTCATCGAGCGCAACCCCGGCGTCGCGCAGGAGACGAGCTTTGCCAATGCCGGCGTGATCGCACCCGGCTACATCGCGCCCTGGGCACAGCCCGGCATGCCGGCAAAGGTGTTGCACTACCTGTTCAAGAGCGATGCTCCGGTCGTGTTCCGCCCGCGCCTCGATCTGGCGCAGTGGCGCTGGCTGGCGCGCTGGCTGTCCGAGTGCCGCCTGGAGCGCTTTCGGCGCAACAAGGCACGCATGCAGCGGCTGGCTTTCTACAGCCGCGATTGCCTGCATGCGCTGCGCCAGCGCCACGGCATCGAATACGAGCAGACGCAGGGCTACCTGCAGTTGTTCCGCAGCGAGCGCGAGGTCGAGCGCAACGCGCCTGCGCGCGCGCTGCTGAAGGAGGCCGGCGTGCTGCACGTGTTGCTGAGCGGGGCGGACTGCCGGCGCCTGGAACCGTCGCTGGTGGAAGGAACCCCGCTGGCCGGCGGACTGCACCTGCCCGAGGACGAGACCGGCAACTGCGCGTATTTCGCCAAGCGGCTGAAGGACATCTGCACCGAGCAGGGAGTGCGGTTTCGCTTCGGCACCACCGTCGATCGGCTTGAGTTCGATCAGGGACGGATCGGGCGGCTGCGGCTGGACGAAGGGTCGATGCAGGCCGATGCCACCGTGCTCGCCGCCGGCGTGGACAGCGTCCGCCTGCTGCGCCCGCTGGGCATCCGGTTGCCGCTCTTTCCGGTGAAAGGCTACGCGGCGACTGCCGCGATCACGCGGGCGGAAAATGCGCCGATGATCTCGGTGATGGACGAGGCGTACAAGGTTGCGGTCACGCGGATGGGCAACCGGCTGCGCATCGCTGGCACCGCCGAGATCGGATCGCACGAACTGAAACTGCGCGATGCCGCGCTCGGCACCCTGCTGCGCGTGGCGCGGGACTGGTTCCCCGGCGCGGCGGCCTATCGCCAGGCGCAGTTCTGGGTCGGTGCGCGACCGATGCTGCCCGACGGGCCGCCGCTGCTCGGACCGACGCCGATTTCCAACCTGCACCTGAACGTCGGCCACGGCTCGACCGGCTGGGCGATGGCATGCGGCTCGGGGCGCGTGATCGCCGATCTACTCGCGGGCCGCAAGCCGGACATCGACCTCGACGGGTTGACGCTGGACAGGTACCTGCGGCGACCGACGTAACATCATCGGCCATGGGCACGCCACTGTATTCGGTGCAGGCGCTGCGGCAGATCGAAGTCGATGCGCAGGCAACCCTGCCAGCCGGCGAACTGATGCGACGCGCGGGAGCCGCGGCGGCAGGATTGATTCATGCCCAACGCCAGGACGCCAGCGCGCTGATCGTCTGCGGGCCGGGCAACAACGGCGGCGACGGTTACGTCTGCGCGGCGGAGCTGAAGCAGCTTGGTCACGCGGTCACCGTCGTGGCGCTTGCGCCGCCCGCGAGCGCCGACGCCAGGGCCGCCGCGCAACGCTGGAACGAAGCCGGCGGCGCAGTCGTTCCTGCCCTTCCGAGCGCGGAGCACGACGTGATCGTCGACGCGATGTTCGGCATCGGCATGGCGCGCCCGTTGTCGGGCGTCTATCTGGATGCGGCGCGCTGGATGTCGTCGCGGCGGCCGCACGTGCTGGCGATCGACGTGCCGAGCGGACTGGATGCCGATCGCGGCGCGTGGGTCGGCGACGTTCCCGGCGTGCACGCACAGGCGACGCTGACGTTCCTGGGCGCCAAGCCTGGCCTGTATACGCACGACGGCGTCGACGCCGCCGGCATCGTGCACGTCGACACGCTCGGTATTGCGCCGGCCGCTTCCGCAGGCGCCCTGCTCGAGCCATCTGATTTCGAACCCGTTCTGGTGCCGCGACCGCGCAACTCGCACAAAGGCAGCTACGGCAATGTGCTGGTGGTCGGCGGCCATGTCGGCATGGTCGGCGCCGCGCTGATCGCGGCGCGCGCCGCGCTGCGGCTGGGCGCCGGCCGCGTTTATGTCGACTGCATCGGCGCACCGGAAATGCGCCTCGACCCGGTGCAGCCGGAGCTGATGTTCCGTCGCAGCGCCGAAGTTGTTCCCGTCGATGCGCTGGTGATCGGCTGCGGACTCGGCGCCGATGCGGCCGCGGCTGCCGCGCTGCGCTTTGCCCTGCTGCAGCCGACGCCGGTCGTCATCGATGCGGACGCGCTCAATTTGATCGCGGCCGACAACTCGTTGCAGCAGGCATTGCGGGATCGCGGTGACTCTTGCGTGTTGACACCCCATCCGCTCGAAGCCGGCCGGCTGCTCGGCCTGGGCGCGCGCGACGTCCAGCAGGATCGCATTGGCGCCGCGTGCACACTGGCCGACCGGTTCTCATGCATCGTGGTGCTGAAGGGTGCCGGTACAGTGATCGCCGAAGCGCGCGGCCGCTACTGGATCAACCCCACCGGTTCGCCGGCGCTCGCAACGGCGGGCACCGGCGATGCGCTGGCGGGGATGATCGGGGCGCTGATCGCACAGAAAGTCACCCCAGCCATCGCGGCGCGCGCCGCCGTATGGCTGCATGGCGCCGCGGCCGAAGAATTCGGCGATGAGCTCGGCCTGGCTGCTGCGGAAATCGCGCCCTTCGCCGCGCGCATCCTGGCGCGCCTACGGCGCGGCGCTGTCGGCGCGGATGCGCCCGGCGTGCAGCTCGATGCGCCGCGCGCAGCGCGCGGCGATCTCGGCGTCGTGGGTGACGAGCACCAGGGTTGAACCGCGTTCGCGATTCAGTTCGAACATCAGTTCGATCACCGCCTCGCCGGTGTGCGCGTCGAGGCTCCCGGTCGGCTCGTCGGCCAGCAGCAACGGCGGACGGCTGACGAACGCGCGCGCCAGCGCCACACGCTGCTGCTCGCCGCCGGACAGGTACTTCGGATAATGCGACAGGCGCTCGGCCAGGCCGACGCGTGCAAGCAGCGCCTTCGCCGCGGCGACCGGATCCGTCCCGTCAGGCGAGCGGCCAGACAGTTCGAGCGGCAGCAGGACGTTTTCGAGCGCGGTCAGGTGCGGCAGCAGCTGGAACGACTGGAAGACGAAGCCGATCTTCTCGCCGCGCACGCGCGCGCGCGCGTCCTCGTCGCGGGCGAACAGATCCTCGCCGAACAGCTTCACCGTGCCGCGCGTCGGCACATCGAGACCTGCGAGCAGCCCGAGCAGCGTCGACTTGCCCGATCCGGACGCGCCGACGATCGCGATCGTTTCGCCGGCCGTGATCGACAGGTTGATATCATCGAGGATAGTCAGGCTGCCTGTCGCATCCTGCACGATCTTGGTCAGCCCGCTGACCACCAGCGCGTTAGTTCCGGTCTGCATCGCGCAGCACTTCCCGCATGAATCGATCTGGTCTTGCAGCGCTACGCACGATCGTCGCGATCGCGGCGCTGGTCCTCTGCACGGTCAGCATCGCCGCATCGCGCCCGGTCATCCTGGTCCTGGGAGACAGCCTGTCGGCCGAATATGGCTTGCCGCGCGATACCGGCTGGGTGAAGCTGCTGGCCGATCGCCTCGCGTCTGCCGCCGGAGGTGGCGGCAAGTATAGCGTCGTGAACGCGAGCATCAGCGGCGAAACCACGAGCGGTGGTCGCAGCCGCCTGCCCGCGTTGCTGAAGCAGCATGCTCCGGCAATCGTCGTGATCGAACTCGGCGGCAACGACGGCCTGCGCGGCCTGCCGCTCGCCGCGTTGCGCGACAACCTGCAGGCAATGATTTCCGCCAGCCGCGCCGCCGGTGCGCGCGTGCTGCTGATCGGCATGGACATACCCCCCAACTACGGAGCCGAATACGCGGATCGCTTCGCCCGCACCTTCGGCGATGTCGCGCGTGCGCAGAAGGTCGCATTGGTTCCCTTCCTGCTGAACGGGTTCGCCGATCAGCTGGACTATTTCCAGGCTGACCGCATCCATCCGAACGAAAGGGCGCAACCGCGCATGCTCGACAACGTCTGGCCGGCGCTGCATCCATTGCTTGTGCCCCGGGCAGGACGACGCTGACATGGACCGCAGCGTGATCACCTGCGATGAGGCGCTCGAGCGGCTCGACCAGTTCGACGCGGTGATCGACGTGCGCAGCGAATCCGAGTACGCGGAAGATCACATTCCCGGCGCAGTCAACTGCCCGGTGCTCGACGACGCGCAGCGCGCGCAGATCGGGACCCAGTACAAGCAGGAGTCGGCGTTCGCTGCGCGGCGGCGCGGCGCCGTGCTGGTCGCACGCAACATCGCACATCACCTGGAGGTCTTGTTCTCGAACAAGCCGCGCGACTGGAAGCCGCTCGTGTACTGCTGGCGTGGCGGCCAGCGCAGCGGCGCCATGACGCACGTGATGACGCGCATCGGCTGGCACGCGCGGCAACTCGAAGGCGGCTACCGCGCCTTTCGGCGCGCCGTCGTTCGTGCGCTGGACGAATTGCCGGCGAGGTTCGACTTTCGCGTGATCTGCGGCACCACCGGCAGCGGAAAGAGCCGGCTGCTGCGCGCGCTCGAGCGCGAGGGCTGCCAGGTGCTCGACCTCGAGGATCTTGCCCACCACCGCGGCTCGGTGCTGGGTGGCCTGCCGCAGCAACCGCAGCCCTCGCAGAAGCAGTTCGAGACGAGGATCTGGTGGCGGCTGCGCGGCTTCGATCCGCAATGTCCCGTGTTCGTCGAGTCGGAAAGCCGCAAGGTCGGCGACCTGCGCGTTCCCGACGCACTGATCGAGCGCATGCGCGGCAGCGCCTGCCTGCGCCTCGAGCTCCCGCTTGCGGAACGGATCCGCCTGCTGCGCGACGAATATCCGCATCTGGAGCGCGATCGGGCCACCCTTTTCCGGCAGCTCGACTGTCTCGCGCCGCATCACGGGGCGGAAAAGGTCCGCATGTGGAAGGATCTCGCGGCGAACGACGCCTGGGAGCAGCTGGTCGAGCGCCTGTTGCTCGACCATTACGACCCGGTCTACCTGCGGTCGATCGGACGGAATTTTGCGCGCGTCGCCGATGCGCCGGTGATCAGCCCGGCCAGCTCGGCCGAGGCCGACTTCGCCCGCCTGGCGCGCGAAATCGCGGCCGCGGAGCTATTTCTTCGCGCTTGAACCGGACGTATCGGCCGGCTTGTCCTCCGACCCCGATTCGACACCCGGCTGCGCGAGCTTCAGGTCGGCTTTCAGGACCTCGGCCTTGAACTTCGTCTTGAGCGCGCCGAGGTAGGCGAGATCGTCGGCGGCGCCGGCCTGCTGCTTCAGCGCGCGCGCAATCGCCTCGCGCTGCTGCGCATTGGCAGTCTCCGGCATCTTCGCGTCCAGTACGTGGAAGACACCGTAGGCTCCGCCATCGAGATCCGCACCGACATAGGCCGGCAGCTTGTCGGCCGGCACGCGCATCACCGCGTTCAGTGCCGCCGGCGGCAAGCCCTGCGGCTGCGCGCGCGATACCGTCAGCGGCGCCGCGAACCCCGTGTCGCTCGCCGACTGGCGCAATGCGTCCAGCGTCTTCTGCGCCGCTTCGCGCGCCAGGCGGGATTCCTCCTGGCGCTCGACGCGTGCCTTGATGGCGTCACGGACTTCGGCGAGCGGTCGCAGCGCGGCCGGACGATGTTCGACCACGCGCGCGGAAACAAACGTGTTCGGCGCCACCTCGATCGCCTCGGTATTGCGCTTCTTGTTGATGCTGTCGTCCGAAAACAGAGCCCGCACCACGCGCGGCGTGAAGATCTGCGGCGCGCCGGGCCGTGCCGGCAAACCATCGCGCGTCACGCGATCCGCCGTCTGCACGGCGAGCTTCAGCTTGTCGGCGACCGGCTTGAGGCTGTCCGACTGCTCATAGACCGTGTTGGTGAACTGCTCGACCGCTTCGGCGAATTTCTTCTGCGCCTGCTGGCGGCGGTAATCCTTCTCGATCTCCGCCTTCACCTGCTCGAACGGCCTGACCTGCGCCGGCTTGATCGACGTCACGCGGATGATGTGGTAGCCGAAATCGGATTCGACCACGTCGCTGATTTCGCCTTCCTTCAGCTTGAAGGCGGCGTCTTCGAACGGCTTGACCATCATGCCGCGCCCGAAGAATCCGAGATCGCCGCCGTTGGCCGCCGAGCCGGTATCTTTCGAATACTCCTTGGCCAGCTGGGCGAACGAACTCGGATTCGCGCGCAGCTTGGCCAGCAGCTCCTCGGCCAGTTTCTTCGCGCCGGCCTTGTCCTTCGCGCTTCCGCCTTCTCCCGCCGTCAGCAGGATGTGGCTCGCACGGCGTTGCTCCGGCTCGCCGAAGCGCGACTGATTCTGGTCGTAATACGCCTTGATTTCCGCCTCGGAGACGGGAATCTGGCTTGCGACGTCGTCGAGCGTGAGAACCACGTAGTCAGCCTTGACGCTCTCTGGAATCTCGAACTGGGTCCGGTTCGTCTGGTAATAGGAGTTGATCGCCTCTTCCGTCACCGTCACCTTCGCGGCGAAGTCCTCCGGCTTGAAGCGCAGCAAGCGGACATTCCGCTGCTCCTCGCCGAGGCGATTCACGCGCTCCAGCACCGCATTCGGCACGAGCGCCGACTGGCCAACCGCCTGCAGCAGCGTCTGGCGCGTGAGATCGTCGCGCACGCGCTGCTCGAAGACGAGTTCGTTCATTCCCTGCGCGGCCAGCAACGTCTTGTACCTGTCGTACGAGAATTTGCCGTCCTGCTGGAAAGCCGGCACCCCCGCGATCACCTCGCGCAGGCGCGCCTCGCTGACCGCGACGCCGTCCCGCACCGCTTCCTGCGCCAGCGCGCGCTCGGCCAGCAGCGAGTCGAGAATCGCCGCCTGTGCTGCCGGTGAATCAGCGATCTTGGGATCGAAATTCGCACCGAGCGCCTGGCGCAATTGCTCCACGCGCTCGCGATGCGCGGCCTCGAACTGCTGCACCGAGATCTTCTCGCCGCCGATCGTCGCAACCGAGTTGTCGGCAGACACGAAGCGATTCCAGCTGTACACGCCGGTGATCACGAACGACGGGAACACCAGCACAACCAGGAAGAACATCAACCAGCGTCGATGCGAGCGAACCGATTCAAACATCGTCAGGACCTATTCATCATGGCCGCGGCCGGCGCATCGCCGGCAACGACACGGATTCCCGCAAAAACAAAAAGGCGAACTCGCGTTCGCCTTTGTGGTGTTGGCGGAGTGGACGGGACTCGAACCCGCGACCCCCGGCGTGACAGGCCGGTATTCTAACCAACTGAACTACCACTCCCGGTCGCAAACTGTCTCGACGGCAGCGACCTTGACAGCCGGTTGGTGGGTGCTGAGAGGCTCGAACTCCCGACCTACGCCTTGTAAGGGCGCCGCTCTACCAACTGAGCTAAGCACCCTGAAACTTCCGCGCAAACAAACTGTCAGGGCCGGCGCTGCGAAGGGCGTCAGTTTACCGCATCCTTCAGGTCCTTGCCCGGGCGGAACTTAGGCACCTTGGCCGCCTTGATCTTGATCGCCGCTCCGGTGCGTGGATTGCGGCCGGTGCGCGCCGCGCGCTTTCCGACCATGAAGGTTCCGAATCCGACCAGCGTGACGGAGTTGCCCTTCTTCAGCGAAACGCGAATGCCTCCGACCAATGCTTCGAGCGCACGTCCGGCAGCGGCTTTGGAAATATCGGCTTGCTTGGCGATGTGCTCGATCAATTCTGTCTTGTTCACTTTACCCCCTCGTTGGGTTGCGATTTGCCGTGCCGTCCTTTATCAGCTTCTTCTTCGGCATGCGCCGATTCGCACTGATCGGATTTCAGTCACAGAAGCGATGTATTCAACCGCGCGCCATTGTGAGTGTCAAGCCGATCCAGAGCGATGCTGCGAAAGCGTCAAAAAAAACGCGCGGACATGATCCGCGCGTTTACGTAAGACGACTCAGTGCTTGACAACTTCTCCCGCGGCGGCGGCCGGCGCCGGAGCGGCCGGCGCCACCGTGGCGGGCGCCCCCTCCTCGTCAGCCAGCGGCGCGGGCTGCCGCTGTAGCGCGATTTCCAGCACGCGATCGATCCACTTCACCGGAACGATCTCCAGGCGATTCTTGACGTTGTCCGGTATCTCCGCGAGATCCTTGACGTTTTCCTCCGGGATCAGCACGGTCTTGATGCCGCCGCGGTGCGCGGCGAGCAGCTTCTCCTTCAGCCCGCCGATCGCCAGCACCTCGCCCCGCAGCGTGATTTCGCCGGTCATCGCGACGTCCGGGCGCACCGGGATTCCGGTCAGCGTCGAGACGAACGCCGTCGTCATGGCGATGCCCGCGCTCGGCCCGTCCTTGGGTGTCGCGCCTTCCGGCAGGTGGATGTGTATGTCGTTCTTCTCGAACACTTCGTCCTTGATGCCGAGACGGCGGGCGCGGCTGCGCACGACGGAGCGCGCGGCCTCGACCGACTCCTTCATCACGTCGCCGAGCGAACCCGTGCGGATGATGTTGCCCTTGCCCGGCATCTGCGCCGCTTCGATCGTCAGCAATTCGCCGCCGACCTCGGTCCACGCCAGACCGGTCACCTGGCCGACCTGGGCTTCCTTCTCCGCCATGCCGAACGTGTACCTGCGCACGCCGAGGAATTTGTCGAGATTGCGGGGAGTGACCTTCACCTTGCCGCCGTTCTCCTTCAGCAGCGCATTCTTGACCACCTTGCGGCAGATCTTCGACAGTTCGCGCTCCAGCGCACGCACGCCGGCTTCGCGCGAGTAGTAGCGGATGATGTCGCGCACCGCGGCTTCCGATACCTCGAGCTCGTCCTTCTTGACGCCGTTGTTCTTCATCTGCTTCGGCAGCAGATAGCGCAACGCAATGTTGGTCTTCTCGTCCTCCGTATAACCCGAAAGGCGTATCACCTCCATCCGATCGAGCAGCGGGGGCGGAATGTTCATCGTGTTCGCCGTCGCGACGAACATCACGTCCGACAGGTCGTAATCGACCTCGACGTAGTGGTCGACGAAGGTGTGGTTCTGCTCCGGATCCAGCACTTCCAGCAGCGCCGACGACGGGTCGCCGCGGAAGTCCTGCCCCATCTTGTCGACCTCATCCAGCAGGAACAGCGGGTTGCGCACGCCGATTTTGGCCAGGTTCTGCAGAATCTTGCCGGGCATCGAGCCGATGTACGTGCGCCGGTGGCCGCGAATTTCCGCCTCGTCGCGGACGCCGCCCAGCGCCATGCGCACGAACTTGCGGTTGGTCGAGCGCGCGATCGACTGCCCGAGCGAGGTCTTGCCGACGCCTGGGGGGCCAACGAGGCACAGGATCGGCGCCTTCAGACGATCGACGCGCTGCTGCACGGCAAGGTACTCGAGGATGCGCTCCTTGACCTTGTCCAGCCCGTAGTGATCCTCGTCCAGCACCTTCTGTGCATTGGTAAGGTCGTTGTTGATCTTGCTCTTCTTCTTCCACGGCAGGTTGACCAGCGTGTCGATGTAGTTGCGCACGACGGTCGCTTCGGCCGACATCGGCGACATCAGCTTGAGCTTCTTCAGCTCGGCTTCGGCCTTCTGCCGCGCCTGCTTGGACATGCGCGCGGCCTTGATCTTCTTGTCGAGATCCTCGAGATCAGCGCCTTCCTCGCCTTCGCCGAGTTCCTTCTGGATCGCCTTGACCTGCTCGTTCAGGTAGTACTCGCGCTGGCTTTTCTCCATCTGCCGCTTCACGCGGCCGCGAATGCGCTTCTCCACCTGCAGGATGTCGATCTCGGTTTCGAGCTGGGCGAGCAGATGCTCGAGGCGTTCGGCCAGGCTCGACATCTCCAGGATCTTCTGCTTCTGCTCGATTTTCAGCGGCAGGTGCGCGGCGATCGTGTCGGCCAGACGGCCGGCCTCGTCGATGCCGGCGATCGAAGTCAGGATCTCGGCCGGAATCTTCTTGTTCAGCTTCACGTACTGGTCGAACTGCGCGACGATCGCACGGCGCAGCGCCTCCAGTTCCGGGCTGATCGAGGTTTCCGGCGCGATCGGCGTCACTTCGCAGGTGTAATGCGTCTGCGCGTCGTGGATCTCGTGAATGTGGGCGCGCTGCGCGCCTTCGACCAGCACCTTCATCGTGCCGTCCGGCAGCTTCAGCATCTGCAGGATATTGGCGATGCAACCGATCGAGTAGATGTCCTCGGCCGAGGGCTCGTCCTTGGCGGCATTCTTCTGCGCCACCAGCATGATGCTCTTGCCCGCTTCCATCGCGGTCTCGAGCGCCTTGATGGACTTCGGCCGTCCCACGAAGAGGGGTATGACCATGTGCGGGAATACCACCACATCGCGCAAAGGCAGGAGCGGCAGAGCGGTGCGTTCAGCGGGAAGCAGGGAGGTCGACATGTGGCGTCCTGAGGGCAGTCATGCCCGGCAAATGCGGCCGCCCGTCCGAAAAGCAAGGCCATCCGCATCGACGGAGCCAATCTAGCATGCTGGCGGCGCAGAAAGCCGCCAAAGCGCAGGGTAATTGCCGGTCAGCGCCGTGCAACTGGCGCGACTGGGCCGACCGATCAGCGCGGCGCGCCCGCCACCTTCGGCTGTTCGGAGTAGATCAGGATCGGGCGGCCGCCCGCGATGGCGTTCTCGTCGATCACGACCTTGACGACGTTCTGCATCCCGGGCAGGTCGTACATCACGTCGAGCAGCACGGCCTCCACGATCGAGCGCAGCCCGCGTGCACCCGTGCGGCGCTTCAGGGCTTTCTTCGCGATCGCCTGCAACGCATCCGGGCGCACCTCGAGCTCCACGCCTTCCATGTCGAGCAGGCGCCGGAACTGCTTGATCAGCGCATTCTTCGGTTCGATCAGGATTTCGACCAGCGCCTTTTCGCTCAGTTCATCGAGCGTCGCAACCACGGGAAGCCGACCGACCAACTCCGGAATCAGGCCGAACTTGATCAGGTCTTCCGGCTCCACGTCGCGCAACAGATCTCCGACCGGGCGGTCGCGCGGGCTGGTCACCTCGGCGGAGAAACCGATGCCGCTCTTTTCCGAGCGATTGCGGATGATTTTTTCCAGTCCGTCGAACGCGCCGCCGCAGACGAACAGGATGTTGGTCGTGTCGATCTGCACGAAGTCCTGGTTCGGATGCTTGCGGCCGCCCTGCGGCGGCACGCTGGCAATCGTGCCCTCGATCAGCTTCAGCAGCGCCTGCTGCACGCCCTCGCCCGAAACGTCGCGCGTGATCGACGGGTTGTCGCTCTTGCGC
Source organism: Burkholderiales bacterium (assembly GCA_037915775.1). GTDB lineage: Bacteria > Pseudomonadota > Gammaproteobacteria > Burkholderiales > Burkholderiaceae_F > JAKOQB01. The sequence goes on from JBAIYN010000366.1 coordinate 12,786, forward strand.
GAGATCTTGTCGATCTCGTCGATGTAGACGATCCCCTTCTGCGCCTTCTCGACCTCGTAATTGCAGTTCTGCAGCAGCTTCTGGATGATGTTCTCGACGTCCTCGCCGACATATCCGGCTTCGGTCAGCGTGGTCGCATCGGCGATCACGAACGGGACGTTCAGCAGCCGCGCCAGCGTCTGCGCCAGCAGGGTCTTGCCCGAACCGGTCGGGCCGATCAGCAGGATGTTGCTCTTGGCCAGTTCCACCTCGTCCTTGCTGGACAGGTGTTTCAGCCGCTTGTAATGGTTGTAGACCGCGACCGACAGGATGCGCTTGGCCTTCTCCTGCCCAATCACGTACTGGTCGAGGATGCCGCAGATCTCCTGCGGCGTCGGCAGGTCGGACTTCGCCGCCGCCGCGCCCGGCTCGCCGGCGTTCTCGTCGCGGATGATGTCGTTGCAGAGGTCGATGCACTCGTCGCAGATGAAGACCGAAGGACCTGCGATCAGCTTCTTGACCTCATGCTGGCTCTTGCCGCAGAAGGAGCAGTACAGCAGCTTTTCGCTCGAACCCTTCTTGTCCGACATCGCACCCGCCCTGGCCCGTCAGCCGGCCTCGCCGCGCTTGACGAAGATCTTGTCGACCAGCCCGTAGCTTACTGCATCCTCCGCCGACATGAAGTTGTCGCGATCGCTGTCCTGGCGGATCTTGTCGACGCTCTGCCCGGTGCGCTCGGCCAGGATCCTGTTGATGCGGTCGCGCAAGTAGAGGATCTCGCGCGCCTGGATCTCGATGTCGGAGGCCTGGCCCTGCGAGCCGCCCGACGGCTGGTGGATCATGATGCGCGAGTTCGGCAGCGCGTAGCGCTTGCCTTTCGCTCCGGCCGCGAGCAGGAACGCGCCCATGCTGGCCGCCATGCCGACACAGATCGTCGACACGTTCGGCTTGATGAACTGCATCGTGTCGTAGATCGCCATGCCGGCGTAGACCGAGCCGCCCGGCGAGTTGATGTACAGCGCGATGTCCTTGTCCGGGTTCTCGGATTCGAGGAACAGCAGTTGCGCGACCACCAGGTTCGCGGTCTGCTCGTTCACCGGCCCGACGAGGAACACGACGCGGTCGCGCAGCAGGCGCGAATAGATGTCGTACGCCCGCTCACCGCGTCCGCTCTGCTCGATCACGATCGGCACCATGCCCAGGCCCTGCGGGTCGTGCCGCAAATCACCGTGCGGGTCGATCAAGCCATGTTGATTGCGTCGCGTCATGTGTTCCCTGCCATCAGGCCGCGTGGCCCATCAGTTCGTCGAACGGGACGGCCACTTCCGTGACCTTCGCCTGCTTCAGCACCCACTCGACGACATTGTTCTCGAGCGTCATCGTTTCGACCTCCGCGAGCCTCTCGCGGTTGCCGAGATACCACTGGATCACCTGTGCGGGCTTCTCGTAGCTCTGTGCGATCTCCTCGATCGCCTTGCGGACCTGGTCCTGCCGCGCCTGCAGATTCTCCGTCCGCACCAGTTCGGCGATCAGCAGACCGAGGCGCACGCGCCGTTCCGCCTGCGGCGCAAAGACCTCCGCCGGCACGGGAGCCTCCTTGGCGTCGATGCCGCGCGCGACAAGGTCCGCACGCGCCATTTCGGCCAGCCGCTGCTGGTCTTCCTGGACCAGCGATTTGGGAACCTCGAAGCTCGCCGCCGCCAGCAGGGCCGCCATCACGCTGTCCTTCGTGCGCGCCTTCAAACGCGTGGACACTTCGCGCTCGAGGTTGGCCTTGACTTCCGTGCGCATCCTGGCGATGTCGCCGTCGGCAACGCCGAGAGAGCGCGCAAACTCCGCGTCGACCGGCGGCAACAGGGGCTGCTCGACCTTCTTTACCAGGACCTCGAACTGTGCGGTCTTGCCGGCGAGGTCCGTGGCGCGGTAGTCCGCAGGAAACTGCACCGGGAAGGTTTTGGTCGACCCGCCGACGGCGCCACGCAGCGCGGCTTCGAAATCGGGCAGCATCCGCCCCTGCCCCAGCGTGAACGCGAAGTCGGTGCCGCTGCCGCCCTCGAACGGGGTGCCGTCGATCATGCCCTTGAAGTCGATCGTCAGCCGATCGCCATCCGCTGCGCCGCGCTCGATCGCCTCGAACTTCGCGCGCTGGCGCCGCATGATCTCGAGCGTCTTGTCGATCTCGGCCTCACCGATCGGGCACACCGCACGCCTGACTTCGGCACCAGACAGATCGCCGATCGTGATCTCGGGATACACCTCGAAAGTCGCCGAGAACGCAAGCTGCTCGGCGGCGCCCTCCTTCGGCGTCAGCTGCGGCGTGCCGGCCACGCGCAGCTTGCTGTCCTTGATGGCGGAGCTGAAGGCTTCTCCGACCTTGTCGTTCAGCACTTCGGCCTGCACCTGTGCCCCATAGGACGACGCGATCATCTTCATCGGCACCCTGCCCGGGCGGAAACCCGGCATGCGCACCGTGCGCGCCAATTTGGCCAAGCGGTTCGCGACTTCCTTGTTGATATCGGCCGCGGGCACGGAGATATCGATGCGGCGCTCCAGCGCGCCGAGCGTTTCAACGTTCTGCATCATCCGATCGAGTTGCCTGCCCGCTCCGAAAATGCGCGGGCTTCACGAGTCACTGGTGCGAAGGGGGGGACTCGAACCCCCACGCCGGTGAAGGCGTCAGGACCTAAACCTGGTGCGTCTACCAATTTCGCCACCTTCGCGACGACCTCGGCGGTCGCCGTCCTGCAGCGAGCGCCGAATCGTGGCGGATTCTAATGGATCGTCTTGCCGATCCGCAGCACGTGCTAGCGTGGACTGCATGGGAATCGGTCACTACGAGAACTTCCCGGTCGCGTCGCTGCTGCTGCCGGCACACCTGCGTCCGGCGGTGCGCGCGATCTACCGCTTCGCGCGCACCGCCGACGACATTGCCGACGAGGGCGTGCGTTCCGACGCCGAAAGGATCGCGCAACTCGCGGCGCTGGGGCGCGACCTGGACGAAATTGCGGCGGGCAGGCCGAACAACTGGCCCGATCTCGCCGCGGCGATCCGGGAGCACGCACTGCCGATGCAGCCTTTCCACGACCTGTTGTCGGCCTTCACCCAGGATGTGACCGTCGGTTCGTATGCGTCCTTCGACGAGCTCGGCGACTATTGCCGGCGCTCGGCCAATCCCATCGGGCGGCTGCTGCTGTCGCTGTATCGGCGCACCGACCCCGTCTCGCTCGCGCAGTCGGACGCGATCTGCTCCGCGCTGCAGTTGACCAACTTCTGGCAGGACATCGCGCTCGATCGCGCGAAGGGACGCATCTATATTCCCCGTACTGAAATGCAGCGCCACGGGCTCGTCCCGCAGGACATCGACGCAGGGCACACCGATTCGCGTTGGCGCGCGTTGATGCGATCGTTGACTGCCCATGCGCGGGCGATGCTATCTTGGGGCGCACCGCTCGCCCGCACACTCGGCAATCGGATCGGATTCGAACTGCGGCTGGTGATCCAGGGCGGCCACCGCATCCTCGAACGAATCGATGCCGTCGACGGCGACGTCTTCAGGCGACGCCCGGTGCTGCGGCCGGCCGACTGGGTGGTGATCGGCGCGCGTGCGTTGCGCATGTAGGCGATGACTCCCGACGAATACTGTCAGAACAAGGCTGCGCAGAGCGGCTCGAGCTTCTACTACAGCTTCCTGTTCCTGCCGGCCGAGCGCAGGCGCGCGATCACCGCGGTCTACGCCTACTGCCGCGAAATCGATGACGCCGTCGACGACGCGTCCGACCCGTCGATCGCGCAGGCAAAGCTGGCGTGGTGGGGCGAGGAAATCGATCGCCTGTTCGCCGGCGCTCCACAGCACCCCGTCACCCGCGCGCTGGCGCCGCATCTCGACGCCTTCGCGATAACGCGCGAGCGGCTGCTGGCGGTGCTCGAGGGCATGCGGATGGACCTGACCCAGACGCGCTACCTCGACTTCACCGCCCTGGCGCGCTACTGCCATCTCGTCGCCGGCGTGGTGGGAGAGCTGTCCGCCGGCATCTTCGGTGCGAAGGATCCGCGCACGCTGGAGTACGCGCGCAAGCTCGGACTGGCGCTGCAGCTGATCAACATCGTGCGCGACGTCGGCGAGGACGCGCGGCGCGGCCG
>JBAIYN010000080.1:0-12100 GCA_037915775.1 Burkholderiales bacterium
AGCGCTGGCCTGGCTCGACGCGCAGCGTCAGCGCGCGCACCAGTTCGCGCCGGCCCGCGCGCAGGTCGACGTTGCGGCATTCGAGCATTGCGCTCATCGCCTGCGCAACAGCCACAGGAAGAGCGGCACTCCGATCATTGCGGTCAGAACGCCGACGGGGATCTGCAGCGGCGCGGCGGCGGTGCGCGCGATCGTGTCGGCGACGACCACGAGCGCGCCGCCCGCCAGCGCCGCCGCGGGCAGCAGCGCGCGCTGATCGTTGCCGACAAGGCGTCGCATCAGGTGCGGCGCGACGAAGCCGACGAACCCGATCGCGCCCGCAAGCGTGACCGCGGCGCCGGTCGCGACCGCGGCGACCACGATCAGCGCGCGCCGCGTGCGCTCGACATCGACGCCTTGCGTGAACGCCTGCACGTCGCCGTGCAGCAGCAGGTTCAGCGGCGCGGCCAGCTTCTCGGCGACGACGAGCGCAACCGCGAGCAGCGCGAGCGCGATCGTCGCGCCGGGCAGGCTGGTCGCGCCGCCGAGATCGCCGAGCAGCCAGAACACCATCGAGCGCAGCCGGCCGTCGGGCGCGAGCGACAGCAGCAGCGACAGCGCGGCCGCGCAGAACGCCGCGATCATCACGCCGGTCAGAAGCACGTGCGTGGCGCCGTCCTCGGCGCGCGCGGCGAGGCTGCCGGCGCGCGCGAACAGGCCGCGGCGCGCGAACACGAACAGCAGCGCCATCGTCGCCGCCGCACCGGCGATGCTTGCGATCTGCATGCCGAGCGCGCCGGCGCCGAGCGCCAGCGCGACCATCGCTGCCACCGCCGCGCCGCCGGAGACGCCGAGCACGTACGGATCTGCGAGCGGATTGCGCAGCAGCGCCTGCAGGATCGCGCCCGCCAGTGCGAGCAGCGCGCCGGTGCCGAACGCCGACAGCGCGCGCGGCAGCCGCAGGTCGAACACGATCTCCGCCAGCGGCGTGTCGCCGCGGCCGGCGAGCGCCGACCACAGGTCGTGCGCCGGCACGCGCACGCTGCCGATCGCGAGCGCCGCGACCACGCTCGCCACACCCGCGGCGGCGAGCAGGATCAGCGTCGGCGCCGCGCGGCGTCTCACAAGTACACCTCGACGCCGCCGAACACGCCGCGCGGCGCGCTGTTGTAGCCGAACGCATTCTCGTACCTGCGATCGAGCGCGTTCTCCGCGCGCAGCGTCAGCAGCAGGTCGCGCTGCACGCGCCAGCGCGCGGCCAGGTCCAGCAGCGCGTAGCCGCCGAGGGTGTGGTCGGCGCCGAGCGCGCGATCCAGCCGGTTGCCGGTCGCGTGCAAGTTGGCCTGCACGTCGATGGCGCCCACCGTGCGCGACAGCGTCAGGTTGCCGAACGCGCGCGCGCGGCGGATCAGCCGCTCGCCGGTGTCATCGTCGACCGCGCGCTGCAGCGTGCCCGCGAACCGCACGCGCCAGCCGTCGAAGTTCCGGTCGAGCGAGAACTCGGCGCCCTCCGCGGTCGCGCGGCCGATGTTGACGCGGTTGAACGCGGCGTCGAATCCGATCAGGTCGCGGTAGCGGGTGCGGAAGAGCTGCAGCCGCGCGGTGGTCGCGCCCTCGTGATACTGCACGCCCGCCTCGAACGAGCGCGAGCGCTCCGGCTTGAGGGCGGGGTTGCCGCCGAACGGGTAGAACAGATCGTTGAAAGTCGGCGCGTTGAACGCGTTCGATGCGGAGGCGACGAGCTTCAGCGCGCTCGACGCCTGGTAGCCGTAGCCGACGTAGCCGGTGTTGGCGGCGCCGAAATCGGAGTAGTCGTCGCGGCGCGCGTTCAGCTGCAATTGCTGCGCGCCGAACGTGCCGAGCAGTCCGGCGCGCAGCGTGTTCACGGTGCGCGACGTGACCGTGTACTGCGTGTCGCTGTCGATCATCTGCCGCAGCCGTTCGGCGGCGAGCGTGGCCTTCCAGTGGTCGAGGTCGATCTCGTTCTGCCACGCAACCTGTGTGCCGGTGCTGGTGACGAAGTACGGATACGCGGTCACGCTGGCGTCGAGCGCGTCGCGCAGCCGGCCGACCGATAGCTGCGACACCCAGCGCTCCGCGAGACGATTGCGCGCGATCGCGCCGAAGGTGTCGATCGTCTGCACCGATTCGTCGGCCTGAGTGGGCGGGCCGAATTCGCTGTCGTACTGCAGCCGCCCGCGCGTGTGCAGGCCGTGCAGCGTCAGCGACTGGTCCGGCGCCCATTCGTAACTCAGGCGCGCCGAGGCGCTTTCGTTGCGGTAGCCGTCGCGGTCGGGGTCGGTGCCCGGCCGCTCGGCCTGGTTGATCTGGTTGAAGCCGTCGGTGTGCAGGTCCGAAAGCGAAACGCCGTAGCGCCAGCCGCCGCTGCCGCCGTAGGCGCCGCCCTGCACGTCGGCCGTGCCGCGCGAGCCGACCGCGGCGCGCGCATCGATGCCCTGGCCCGTGCTGCGCGTGAATACCTGGATCACGCCGCCCACCGCCTGCGAGCCGTACAGGCTGCTGACGTTGCCGCGCACGATCTCGACCCGCTCGACCTGCGACGCCATGATCTGGTCGAGCGACGCGAGCGAGAAGTTCAGGTTGTTCATCGGCACGCCGTCGATCAGCACCAGCACGTGCCGCGTCTCGCCGCCGCGCAGGAAGATGCCGGTCTGGCTGCCGATGCCGCCGAGCTGCGCCATCTCGACGCCCGGCTGCCGCGCCAGCAGCGTCAGCAGGTCGGGCGCCTGGCTGCGCTCGATGTCTTCGCGCGTGATCACGCTGGTATCCGGCAGCGCCTCGGCGAGCGGCTGCGCGATGCGCGCGGCGCTGACGATCACCGGGCCCAGCGACTGCGGCGTTGTCTGAGCGATTGCAGTAGTTGAGGGAACGACAAGTGCCAGCGCGAGCGCGGCCGGCGTGATGTGGCGATGCTTCATTTCTTCCTCGATCTCGATCCGGCCCGCCGCCGGGAAGCACACGGACAAGTGCGAGGAAGACAACGCGGGTGGGAGAAAGCGCCCGCCCGCCACTCCCCGCAGCAGGTCCACCGGCGCGCCGGCACGGCCAAGTTTTGGCCGTGCGCAGCGCAACCTGCGGCCGGTTTCCGGGCTGCAGAGAACGGCCTTCACACCTTCCCACGCGTGCGACAACCGCGCAGTGGTTGATCGTGAAGCCTGCTGGTCAAGATCCCGCCCGCTCAATCGCGGGCACCAGCCTCTGCTTACCGTTGCGGGGGCAGCACAGGTTGTTGCGACACGGTTCGACGCGCCGCATCCCTGTTTCCCGTTTCACCCCGACGCATGAAGCATGAAGCGTCGCGGTACCTCAGGCGGATGAAGTCTAGCAGCGCAATGCATGAGACATCGCCGGGCCGCCCCAAGATGGATCGCTCCCCCGCGGGGGACAGCGCCGCAGGCGCGAAGGGGGCAACATGAGCGACCGCGCGCAATGCCGGTGTTACCATTTCCGCATGCTCGAAGACCTCGAAGCGCTGACCGCGAAGATGACCGAACTGTCCGGCCGCATGCGAGCGCTGCGCGAGGAAAACCTGCGCCTGCGCACACAGCTGGCGACCGCGAACGTGGAGCTGGACACCTTGCGCGGCCGCGTTGCGGGCGCGATGGAGCGCATCGACGCTCTGCTGGCGCGCCTGCCGCCGCCGAGCGAAAGCCCGGCCGAGTCCGAGTCGGCCGCGGGTTCGTGACGCGAGGAGCCTCGGTGGCTATTGATCAGCAACTGATGTTGACGATTTTCGGGCGCGAGTATCGCGTCGCCTGTGCACCGGAAGAGCGCGACGACCTGATCGCGTGCGCGCGCTACGTCGACATGAAGATGACCGCGATCCGCGACGCCGGCAAGGTCATGGGCGCGGATCGCGTCGCCGTGATGGCCGCGCTGCAACTGGCGCAGGAGCTGTTCGCCGCCAAGTCTGCGGGCGGCGTTTCGATCGGCGAGATGCGCCGGCGGCTGAAGCAACTGAACGAGGTCGCCGACGAGATGCTCGCCCCGCAGGAAAAGCTGTTCTGACCGGCCCGGCGCGCGCCGGGTGTGGTTAGAATCCGATCTCCCTGCGGTGTTCGCGCAAAGGCCTCTCGTTCCTTGAACCGATGCGCATTGCGCAAGGTTGCTGGGCTCGCATCGTGGTGCGATCGGCACGAGTCTGCTGAACCTAAGCGACGCGGACAGCGACCACCCTGAACCGATGGTTCAGGACAAAGGCCGGGCGGCATGCGCGGGGACTTCATGCCTGAAGAGCGCGGTTCGGCGCTGTCGAACCGCGCGCTTCGTTCAAGAGATACCCGGTGCGCTACTGGTTGATGAAGTCCGAGCCGGACGAGTGCTCGATCGATGCCGCGCTCGCGGCGAAGAACTCGACCGTGCCCTGGACCGGCGTGCGCAACTATCAGGCGCGCAACTACATGCGCGACGAAATGCGCGTCGGCGACGGGGTGCTGTTTTACCACTCCAGCTGCGCCGAGCCCGGCATCGCGGGCATCGCGGAGGTCGCCAGCCGCGCCTACCCCGACGCAACCCAGTTCGACCGCAACAGCGGGTACTTCGATCCCGCGTCCAAACCCGATGCGCCGCGCTGGGTCAACGTGGACGTCCGTGCGCTGCGCAGGACACGGCTGATTCCGATCGCGGAACTGCGTGCCGCATCGGAACTGGCCGACATGGCGGTGCTCCGGCGCGGCAACCGGCTGTCGATCACGCCGGTGACCGCACGCGAGTGGAAGTTCATCACCAGTCGTCTTCTCAAGGCGACCGGATGAACTGGCAACTCGTCGCCGCGCTGCTGGCGCTCGGCTCGGCGACCGGCTTCGCGGCCGGCCTCCTCGGCGTGGGCGGCGGCATGCTGCTGGTGCCGTTCCTGACCATGCTGTTCACCGCCAAGCACGTCCCGCTCGAGCATGTGGTGCACATGGCGATCGCAACCTCGCTGGCAACGATCCTGTTCACCTCGCTGTCATCGGTTCGCGCGCACGACCAGCGCGGTGCAGTGGTGTGGCGAATCGTCAAGTTCCTCGCGCCCGGAATCCTGCTCGGATCGCTGCTCGGCGCGCAGATCGCCGGAAGACTTCCGACCGCCTGGATCGCGCTGCTGTTCGCGGTGTTCGTCGGCGTTTCGGCGACGCGGATGGTGATCGACCACAAGCCGAAGCCGGAACGGGAGCTCCCGCGCCCGGCCGGCATGTTCGGCATGGGCGGCGCGATCGGACTCGTCTCCAGCCTGGTCGGCGCCGGCGGTGCTTTCATCTCGATTCCGTTCATGATTCGCTGCAACGTCAAGATGCACAACGCGGTCGCGACCTCCGCCGCGCTCGGTTTCCCGATTGCCGCCGCCGGCACGATCGGCTACGTCGTTTCGGGCTGGTCGACGCCGAACCTGCCGTCCGGCTCGCTCGGGTTCATCTATGTGCCGGCGCTGCTCGCGGTCGCCGCCGCCAGCGTGCTGACCGCGCCGCTCGGCGCGCGCGTCGCGCATGCGCTGAATACGCGCCCGCTGAAGCGGATCTTCGCCGGCCTGCTCTATGTGCTGGCCGGCTACATGCTGTGGAAGTCCTATCGCGCCTGGACCTGAGGGCCATTCGATGACGATCGACCGCAACAGCGCGGCGCTGCAGAACCTCCGGGACCCGATGCTGCGTGAACTGGCGATCAGCGGCGTCGCGCGCAGCTACGCGGCCGGCGCGCACATCCTCAAGGAGGGAGACAAGGGCGACTCCCTGTACGTGATCCTGAGCGGGAAGGTGAAGGTCTATGTGTCCGATCGCGACGGCCGCGACATGGTGCTCGACTTCCACGGCCCGGGCGATTACGTCGGTGAAATGGCACTCGACGGCAAGCCGCGCTCGGCGTCGGTGATCGCGGTCGAGCCGACGACCTGTTCCGTGGTGACCCGCGAGACGCTGCGCAATGCGATCGCCGCCAATCCCGACGTTGCGATGTCGCTGATCGGCACGCTGATCGAGCGCGCGCGCATCGCCACCGACAACGTCAAGAACCTCGCGCTGATGGACGTCTACGGGCGCGTGGCCCGGCTGCTGCTGTCGATCGCGCAGGAGCAGCCGGACGGCACGCTGGTCGTGCCCGAGCGCATGACGCAGCAGGACATCGCCGAGCGGGTCGGCTCCTCACGCGACATGGTGAGCCGCATCTTCAAGGACCTGACGGCCGGGGGCTACATCACGGTCACGGACCGCAGGATCACGATTCACCGCCGGCCGCCGCCGCGTTGGTGAGTGCGCATTTCCCCGCGATCGCGGGATCACGCCTGTCGGATATTCACGTGCCTGCGGTCCCTGACCGCGCGCACACTCCCGCCCCAAGAACAACGCCCTCGGACCCTTGCTCCGAGGATGGTCGCCCGGGTGAACAGGATGTTGCTGATCTGATGTGAACGGCAAGCTGCCACCCCTGCATCGCAGGGGAAGCGGGCCTGCGCAAATCTCTAGGCCAGCCCCAGTTTCTGCGCCAGGCCGATCCGCTGCAGCTTGCCGGTCGCGCCCTTGGGGATCTCGCTCATGAACAGAATCTTGCGCGGCACCTTGTAGTCGGCGAGCCGCTTGCCTACGAAGTCGCGCAATTCGCGCTCGGTCGCGGTCTTCCCTTCGCGCAGCACCACCACGGCGCCGACATCCTCGCCGAGCTTCTCGTGCGGAATCGCGAACGTGACGACCTGCGCGACCGCCGGGTGATCCATCAGCACCTCGTCGACTTCGCGCGGCGAGATCTTCTCGCCGCCGCGGTTGATGATCTCCTTCAGCCGCCCGGTGATCGACAGATAGCCTTCGGCATCCATCGTGCCCTGGTCGCCGGTGCGGAACCAGCCATGGGTGAACGCCTCGGCGTTGGCCTTCGGGTTGTTCTCGTAGCCGGCAGTGACGTTCGGTCCGCGGATCACGATCTCGCCGGTGGCGCCGGCGCCCAGCAGGTTGCCCTGCTCGTCCATGATCGCGATCTCCGGTCCGGCCGCGCGTCCCACGGTGCCCGGCTTGCGCGCCGCGGGCGGCAGCGGATTGCTCGCCATCTGATGCGACGCTTCGGTCATGCCGTAGGCCTCGATCAGGGGCGCGCTGAAGATCGCCTCGAGCTCCGCGATCACCTGCGGCGGGATCGACGAGCTCGACGAGCGCAGGAACCGCAGCGGGTTGGCGGCGATGATCTCCTTGTTCTGCGGCGCGCGCGCCAGGATCGTCTGGTGCATCGTCGGCACTGCCGTGTACCAGGTCGGCTTGCACTCGGCCATCCAGGCGAAGAACTTCAGCGCGTTGAAACCCGGCGAGCAGAAGATCGTCGAGCCCGCGGCGAGCGGCGCCAGCAAGCCCGCGATCAAGCCGTGAATGTGGAACAGCGGCATGATCGACAGCTCGCGATCGGCCGCCGTCAGCTTCAGCGTGTCGACGATGTTGTACGCCGATGCGCACACGTTGGCCTGCATCAGCGGCACGATCTTCGGCCGCGACGTCGTACCCGACGTGTGCAGGATCAGCGCCACATCGCCCGCCTGCGCGAAGCCGCCGTTGGCGGCCGCAACGTTGGCCGCGCTATCGGTCGGGGCGAGCGTGAACGCGCCGCTACCCTCATCGGTCGGAGTCAGTTCCAGCACGCGCACGCCGAGCTTGCGTGCAACCGCGAGCGCGGGCGATTGGCTGCCCTGCTCGACGAGCAGCGCCTTCGCCTTCAGGTCCGACAGGTAGAACTCGAACTCGTCGGCGCGGTAGGCGGGATTCAGCGGGCAGGCGGCGGAACCGGCTGCGACCGCCACGAACGCGCTCGCCATCTCGGGTCCGTTCGGCAGCACGATTGCGACGCGGTCGTTGCGGCCGATGCCGAGCGCATTCAGCTTCGCGACCGTGCGCTCGACATGGGCGCGGAACGCCGCATAGGTGAGCGGCTTGCCGCCGGGCGCGCCGAGCGCGGTATGGGTGTCGGCGCCGAAAGCGATCAGTGCGCCGAGAGTGGATTGGCGTTGCATGGTCTTCCTCTTGATGAAATGCAATAGTTCAGTTCGCTTGCACCGCTCACGCGGCTGTGATGCGCAGGCGCCCCTTCTGTTGCGCCAGCGTCCGCGCCAGCAGCGCGGCGAGCGCGTACACGCTGTCGATCGTCGGCGTCGGCGTCCCGGTGATGCGGCCCAGCTCGATGACGCTCTTGACGAGCGCGTCGAGTTCGAGCACGCGGCCGCTTTCGACGTCCTGCAGCATCGATGTCTTGTGGGCTCCGATCGCCTCGGCGCCGGCGATGCGTTTCTCCAGCGATACCTTGAACGGCACGCCGAGCTTGGTGCCGATCGCCTGGGCTTCGGTCATCATCGCCGCCACCAGCGCGCGGGTTTCGGGAAAGCGGCAGATGTCCTCGAGCGTGGCGTGCGTCAGCGCGCTGATCGGATTGAAACTGACGTTGCCCCACAGCTTCAGCCAGATTTCGGCGCGGATGTCCGACACGACCGGCGCCTTGAAGCCGGCGTCGCGGAATCGCTGCGCCAGCGCGCGCACGCGCTCGGTGTCGGCGCCGTCGATCTCACCAAGCGTGAAGCGGTTGCCCTCGATGTGGCGGATTACGCCCGGTGCCTCGATCTCGCACGCCGGATAGACGATCGTGCCGATCGTGCGGTCCACCGGCAGCGCGTTCGAGATCACGCCGGCGGGATCGACCGCCTCGATGCGACGGCCTTCGTACGGCCCGCCATGCTTGAAAAAGTACCACCATGGAATGCCGTTCTGCGCAGTGACCAACAGCGTCTGCGGCCCGATCAGCGCCGTCAGCTCGGGCACGATCGGCGCGACCTGGTGCGCCTTCATGCCGAGGATCACGACATCCTGCGCGCCGAGGTCGGCCATTCGATCGCTCGCGCGCAGCTTGGCGACCTCCTCGCGGCCGTCGATGATCAGCTTCATGCCATGCGCGCGCACCGCCTCGAGGTTCGCGCCCCGGATCACGACGCTCACCTCCTCGCATACCTTTGCAAGCTTCACGGCCAGGTACCCGCCGATCGCGCCTGCGCCGACCACGCACAGCTTCACGCCTGATCTCCTTTCGCGGAGCCGCCGCCCACGGCTCCTTCGTACTTGTTCGCCACCTTGCCGATTCCCTCGATCTCGATTTCGATCGTTGCTCCCGGGCGCAGTGGCGCCACCCCGAGCGAGGTGCCGATCGCGATCAGATCGCCGGGTTCGAGGGTCATGTCCCGCGAGATGCGCGACACGATCTCCTGCACTGAGAATATCGCGTCGCTGATCGGATAGTTCTGCCGCTCGCGCCCGTCGAGGCGTGATCGCACGACCAGATGTTCCGGCGCAAGACCGGTCGCGATGGCCGGCCCGAAGATGCCGAATGAGTCGCATCCCTTGGCGCGCGTCCACTGCGCAAACGAGGCGTCCTTGTGAATCCAGTCGATCGCGGTCACGTCGTTGACGACGGTGTATCCGAAGATGTATTCGCCGGCCGAGGCAAGCGGAACGTCGTGGCCGCGACGCCCGATGACCACGCCCAGTTCGCCTTCGAACACGACTTTGCCGTCGTAGGACGCGGGCGCGTGGATCGGATCGCCGGAGGCGGCATAGCTCGTCGCTGGCTTGATGAAGTAAAGCGGCTCGGATGGAATCGGCAGCCCTTGCTTTGCGGCGCTGGCGCGGAAGTTGTTCCACAGGCAAATGAACTTGCCGGGGACGCAGGGCGGAAGCAGCTTCACCTGCGCGAGCGGCCAGCTGTGTCCGGTCGCGTTCGCGGCACCGAACATGTCTCCTGCGAATTCACTTACCAGGTCGCCGTGCAGTTGCCCGAAGCGAATCGTTCCGGACCGCTCGAAGCGGATCCAATGCGTCATGCGGTGATCGTGAAGTTGCGGCCTTCGGGGGTACCCCGGACCTATTCTCTTAGGTAGTAGTCTCGATGCAGGGCATCGACCACATAATACCGACCGCGATGCCAGCAACGGATTGACGAAGCCACCTGGAGGTGGTCGCAATTCTTCCCATCGGCGTCGAAGAGTCATCCGCGGGTCGACCGAGGTACGCGTCGGCTGATGCGGCAGCCGTGACGCCATTTGGGGGAGTTCATGTTCAAGCACATCCTCGTTCCGACGGACGGATCGAGCCTGTCGCAAGCGGCTGTATCGCACGCAGTGGCGCTGGCGAAATTGCACGGCGCCCAGATCACTTTCGTACACGCGCTGCCTGACCGTCCGCTGCCGTTCTTCGGCGGTGAAGGCGGCATGTATGTCGATCAGCTCGAGCCCGGCGAGTTTGCCGCGCAGGCTGCCAGGCATGGCGACCGCATCCTGAGCGACGCCGAGGCGGCGGCCCGCGACGCGGGCGTGGCGTGCCAGCGCGTGGCGCGCAGCGGAGGCGCCCCGTACGAGGTGATCATCGCGGAGGCCAGTGCGCGCGGGTGCGATCTGATCCTGATGGCGTCGCACGGGTACACGGGCGTCAAGGGGATGGTTCTCGGCAGCGAGACCAACAAGGTGCTCACCCACTCGAAGATCCCCGTGCTCGTCTACCGCTAGCCGCGGTCGTTCTTCAGATTTCCCCGATCAATCCCGATGTGCGCCCAAGCAGAGGCGTCACAGGAGTGCCCAGCGTATGAGTTCAACCGCTTCCGTTTCGACCCCTGCGCAGACCGTCGGCTTTGGACGCTGGTGGCAGCTGCTGATCGGCATCGTCTGCATGTCGATGATCGCCAACCTGCAGTACGGCTGGACGCTGTTCGTCAATCCGATCAATGAGCAGTACCACTGGGGCAAGGCGGCGATCCAGGTTGCATTCACGATCTTCGTGCTGACCGAGACCTGGCTGGTGCCGATCGAGGGCTGGCTGGTCGACAAGTACGGGCCGCGGCCGATGATGCTGGCGGGCGGCGTACTGGTCGGCATCTCATGGATGCTGAATTCGGTCGCCGACTCGCTTTGGCTGCTCTACGTCGCCGCTGCAATCGGGGGCGTCGGCGCGGGCGGCGTGTATGGAACCTGCGTCGGCAATGCGCTGAAATGGTTTCCGGATCGTCGCGGTCTCGCCGCCGGCTTGACTGCAATGGGATTCGGGGCGGGCTCGGCGCTGACCGTGATCCCGATCGCCGCGATGATCAAGTCGAGCGGCTATCAGACGACGTTCCTGTACTTTGGCGTGGCGCAGGGGCTGGTCGTGTTCGTGCTCTCGTGGTTCATGCGCAAGCCCGATCCCGCCTTTCGGGTCGCCGTCACGCGCAAGGAACCGGCCGCGGCCATGGCCGTTGCATCGCGCCGCGATTACACGCCGATGCAGATGGTGACGACCCCCGTGTTCTGGGTCATGTATGCGATGTTCGTGATGATGGCGGCGGGTGGGCTGATGGCCACGGCCCAGCTCGGGCCGATCGCCAAGGACTTCAAGATCGCCGACGTGCCGGTCAGCATCCTAGGACTCACGCTGCCCGCCCTGACGTTCGCGCTATCGATCGACCGCGTTCTCAATGGAATCACCCGCCCGTTCTTCGGCTGGGTTTCGGACAGAATCGGCCGCGAACAGACGATGTTTGTCGCCTTCTTCATCGAAGGCGTCGGCATCCTCCTGCTCGGCAAATTCGGGCACGACCCGTTCTGGTTCGTGATCCTCACCGGGCTCGTGTTCTTTGCCTGGGGCGAGATCTACAGCCTGTTCCCGGCCACCTGCGGCGATACCTACGGCTCGCGCTATGCAGCAGCCAATGCGGGCCTCCTGTACACGGCCAAGGGCACCGCGTCACTGCTGGTGCCGCTGTCGAGCATTCTCGCCGCGAGCGGCGGCTGGCATCTCGTGTTCTGGGTCGCCAGCGCGCTGAACATCATCGCAGCACTGATGGCGCTCGCGGTTCTCAAACCTCTGCGCGCGCGCTTCCGCGCGATCGCCAGCGACTGATTACACGGACAGCGCACGCGGCCGGCGCCATCGTGCGCCGGCACGCCCACTATGGCGCGGACGCAAACGTATTCGCGTAGCGCTCGCGCAGCAGGTTCTTCTGCACCTTGCCCATCGTGTTGCGCGGGAGCTCGGACACCACCCACACGCGCTTGGGCACCTTGTAGTTGGCGATCTTCGCCTTCAGGCGCGCGATGATCGCGTCGCCGTCCAACGTCGCGCCCGCCTCGCCGACGACGACC
>JBAIYN010000686.1:0-3993 GCA_037915775.1 Burkholderiales bacterium
ACATTCCGCCGGTGCCGCAGACTGGCAAGACGGCGGATGCAATCCGGGAGAACCTGAAGCGCATCAAACTGCCGCCCGGCTTCAAGATCGACCTGTATGCGATCGTGCCGGATGCTCGTCACATGGCCGTAGCACCGAGCACCAACATGCTTTTCGTCGGCACGCGCAAGACGGCGGTCTGGGCTGTCACCGACCGGACCGGCGCGGGCGTGGCCACCGAGGTGAAGTCGTTCGCGCCATCGCTGAACTTCAAGGTTCCCAATGGTGTGTGCTGGACCAAGGACGGCTTCCTGATCGTCGTCGAGCACAACCGCGTGCTGAATTTCCCGGCCGCCGAGTTCTTCTACGAAGGTCCCGACGTGGCGGTGATAGAAGTCGTTCCACAGGGCAAGCTGATTCCGGAAGAGGAGGAGTCGTTCAATCACGGCGCGCGTGCCTGCCGGATCGGGCCGGACGGCATGCTGTACATCACGCTGGGTCAGCCGTTCAACGTGCCGCCGCGCGAAAAGCTCGCCCTATACAAACAGTGGGGACTCGGCGGCATCGTGCGGATGAACGCGTTCGACGGCAGCAAGCGCGAGGTTTACGCCACGGGCATCCGCAACTCGGTCGGATTGGATTTCAACCCGAAGGACAAGACGCTGTGGTTCACGGATAACCAGACCGATGGGATGGGGGACGACATCCCCAACGGAGAGATCAATCGCGCCACGGGACCGGGGCAGGTCTTCGGCTACCCATACAGCTGCGGCCGCACGCGAATCACCGAGAACGGCTATGACAAGGACCCGCTGCCGCCCAATACGGTCGCGCCGCAGGTCTACATGGAAGCGCATGCAGCGGACCTCGGCATGACGTTCTACACGGGCAAACAATTCCCGGCCAAGTACCAGGGTGGAATCTTCTCGGCTCAGCACGGATCGTGGAACCGCACCAAGCCGATCGGCGCCCGGGTGATGTTCACGTCGCTGAAGGCCGATGGCACCGCCGACAAGACCGAGGTGTTCGCGGAGGGCTGGCTGGATGACGCCACCGGCACGTACCGCGGCCGTCCAGTCGACGTGGCGGTAATGAAAGATGGGTCGCTGCTGGTCTCCGACGACTTCGCCGGCGCGATCTATCGGATTACCTATCAGCCGTAAAGCAGTGCAGGTGCATTTGATTGCCGCTGCCGCGCTCGTCGCGGCAGCGGCCCTCCTGACTGCGCCGGCGAGTGCGCAGGATGTCAGTGCCGGCGCGCGCAAGGCGGTTGCCTGCCAGGCCTGTCATGGGACCGATGGCATGTCGCGATTGCCGGAGGCGCCGAACCTGGCCGGTCAGCCGGTCGCCTATCTGGAGCGGGCGCTGCGCGCTTATCGTTCGGGAGAGCGGCGCAACGAGGTAATGTCGATCGCGGCCAAGACGCTCAGCGACAGCGACGTGCGCGACCTGGCGGCGTACTTCTCCTCGATCCAGATCGAGGTGAAGGCGCTGCCAAAGGCGAGTTGACGTAGCCAGCATGTCTTTCCAAGTTTGCCGCTGTCCGTTGCACCTGGCCTTGGCGGCGGCGTCTCTGTCTGCGCTGAGTTCCATCGCCAGCGCGCAGCAGGCCGACCAAACGGCGAGCGAGACGACGCTTGCCCCCGTGGTGGTCACCGCGACCCGCGTTGAACGACCGTTGCTCGACGTGCCAGCGTCCGTCGACGTGATCGAGCGCGATACGCTGCGCGACGCGCAACTGCGCGTCAATCTTTCCGAATCGCTCGGACGGGTCCCCGGCGTCGTAGTGCTCGACCGCCAGAATTACGCGCAGGATCTGCAGATATCCGTCCGCGGTTTCGGATCTCGATCGACCTTCGGCGTGCGTGGTGTCCGTCTGTATGTCGATGGCATCCCAGCCTCGTTCCCGGATGGCCAGGGGCAGGTGTCGCACTTCCCGTTGAACGCGGCCGAGAGAATCGAGGTGCTGCGCGGGCCATTCTCGGCCTTGTATGGCAACTCGTCGGGCGGCGTGATCGCGCTGACGACGGAGCTGAAGCCGCAACCATTTCGCAGCGAAGTCAGCGGTGCATACGGGTCGAATACGACCTGGCGCGCGGGTGTCGACGCGGTGGGAGGCACGAATCCGTATGCTTTCGCGATCGACGCAGGACGATTCAGTACTGAAGGCACGAGGCCGCACAGCGAGGCACGGCGCGATACGCTGAACATGCGCTGGGCATCCTACGACTCGCCGCTGGGCCGCGTGCGATTTGCGCTCAACTCGGTGTCGATGCCGAATGCGCAGGATGCGCTCGGCTTGACGCGAGCGCAGTTCGATGCGAACCCCGACCAGACCGCTTCCGTTGCGCTTCAGTTCGACACGCGCAAGACCACGCGCCAGACCACCGCAGGAGTCGACCTCGAGTCGAGGCTGTCCGCTCAAACGTCGCTGAAGACGGCTGCATGGATCGGCACCCGCTCGGTCGAACAGTTCCAGGCGATCCCGGTGGCGACGCAGACGAATCCCCGCAGCCCGGGAGGCGTGATCGACTTCGATCGCAACTTTGGCGGGGTGGATCTGCGCGCCGTGTGGGAGGCGGCAAGCGCAACTGCGACTATCGGCATCGATGTCGAGCGCATGGACGAGAAGCGGCGCGGCTACGAAAATTTCATCGGCACACAGCTTGGGGTTCAGGGCAAATTGCGGCGCGATGAGGACAATCGCGTCCAGAGCGCCGATCCGTACGCCCAGGTGGAGTTACGTTGGGGCGATGCGTGGCGCGTGAACGCGGGCGTGCGTGCCTCGCATGTCAGCTTCGATTCCAAGGACCACTACATCGTCGGCACGAACGGCGACGACTCCGGCAACAACTCGTACTCCGCGGTGAATCCGACCTTGGGAGTGGTGTTCCGTCCGACTTCGCGGGCATCGCTGTACGCTGCCTATGGGCGGGGATTCGAGACCCCGACCCTGAACGAACTCGCGTATCGGCCGGACGGGACGGCCGGACTCAATACCGGCCTCAAGGCCGCCAGAAGCAACAATTTCGAGGTCGGGGCGAAGGTGCAGTGGACGCCGACGCTGTTCGCAACGGCCGCGCTGTTCACCATCGGCACGCATGATGATCTGGTCGTTCTGTCGAACAGCGGCGGACGCAGCGGATATGGGAACGTCGCAAAGACGAAACGCGATGGAGCCGAGCTCGCGGTCGATTGGCGGATCAGCTCCCGTCTGTCCGCTTACGCCAGCGCCGCCTACATCGATGCGAAGTTCGACGCGGCTTTCCTTACCTGTGGACCGGCACCGTGCCTCACTCCGTCGGTGCCCGTTGCCGCCGGCAACAAGTTGCCGGCCGTACCGGCGCGTTCGGGGTTCGTCGAGATCAAGTATCGCGGATGGGCCGACCTCAGCGCACAGGCGCGCGCGCAGTCGGCGTTGTACGTCGACGATCGCAACAGCGATCGTGCGGCGGGATACGCGGTTGTTGGCCTGAAGGCGGCGCGCACGTTCATGGCGATGGGACGGAACGTCAGAACGTTTGTGCGAGTCGACAACCTGTTTGACCACCGCTACGCCGGCTCGGTGATCGTCAACGAAGCGAACGGCCGCTTCTTCGAGCCCGCGCCTGGCCGCACGTGGCTGCTTGGTCTTGACGTGACGCTGTAGGCGGCTAGCGTCATCCGGACTCGGCCGTTTGACGCATTCGCAGCGGCGGCGAGCGATGCTAAGAACGCCTATCGGAATCAAGAGCCGAAAGGGACGCGATGAGCCGAGCCACGGCCTTCCGCATCATTCGGTCGCGCGCGCTCGCGATCACGGTTCTAGCGGCCGCATTTGCGGCGGGTTGTGCCACACCAACGCCTGAGCGCGCGCGAACCGAAAGCACTGGCGGCTCGCCCGCTCAGCAGGAGAGCAGGATGCCCGCGAATCGTGCGGCAGCACCGAGCGTCTCCGCGGCCGTGCCAACGCGATCGATGGCCGAATGGAAGCGAATTGCCGCCGAGCACATTCAGGCGACGAACCGGAATCTG
>JBAIYN010000697.1:0-4316 GCA_037915775.1 Burkholderiales bacterium
GACCGCGCCGATTTCGACGCGCTCGAAAGCGCGTATCGCGCGCTGGAGCGGCAGGCCGAAGCCGATCTCGCCGAGCAGGGTTTCGGCGCGGCGACGCGCAGTCTCGTCCGCTACGCCGACCTGAAGGTGGTCGGCCAGACCTACGAACTGTCCCTGCCGTTGCCGAACCCCGGAGCGCTCGACGCCGCGGGAATGAATGCGCTGCTCGACGCGTTCGCGCGTCTGTATCGCGAGCGCTACGCGTTCTTCTTCGACGGCGAGCCGATCGAGATCGTCAATCTGCGCGTCGTTGCGCTCGGTCGCAACGCGCCGATCGAGCTGCCGCGCCACGAAAAGGGTGCGGACGCGTCGAGCGCGCAGAAGGGCATGCGGCCGGTCTACTTCGAGTCGCTCGGCTTCACGCCGACCGCGGTGTACGAGCGCGAACGCCTGCGACCGGGCATGGCGGTTGCGGGGCCGGCGCTGATCGAGGAGGAGACCTCGTCGACGCTGATTCCGCCCGGCACGCATGCGGACGTGCTCGACGATCTCGGGCTGGCGGTGCCGCTCGCGCAGGAGAAGCAGGCATGACCGACGTCATCACGATGCAGGTGATCCGCTACGGCCTGGAGCAGGTCGCCGACGAGATGGGCAACACGCTGGTGCGCACCGGCCGCTCGACGATCATCACCGAGATCAAGGACATCTCGTGCGTGGTCACGGATGCGCGTGGCCAGACGGTCGCGCAGGCGCATCACAATCCCAGCCTGCTGGCCGGCTTCGAGATCACGATGCGCGAGCTGGTCGCCGCCTATCCGCCGGAGCGGCTCGCGCCCGGCGACGTGATCATCACCAACGACCCGTATCGCGGCGGCCAGCACATCATGGACCTGTACGCGATCGCGCCCGCGTTCCATCAGGGCAAGCTGATCGGCTTCGTCGGCAACATCACGCACCATTCGGATCTCGGCGGCGTCGCTGCGGGCGGCGTGGCCGGCGGCGTGCGCGAGATCTACCTGGAAGGGCTGCGCCTGCCGATGGTCAAGCTGGTCAAGGCCGGCCGGGAGGACACCGAGATCGTCGCCATCATTGCCAACCAGATCCGCGTGCCGGACAAGACGCTCGGCGACATCCGCGCGCAGGTTTCGTCGCTGATGGTCGGCACCGAGCGCCTGGGTCGCATGTACCGCCGCTATGGCGAGGAGACGATGCAAGGCGCCTGCGCGGAACTGCTCGACTACTCGGAGCGGCGCATGCGCCACGGGCTCGCGGCGCTGCCGGCGGGAACCTACGAGGCGGAAGACTTCATCGACAACGACGGCGTCATCGATCGTCCGATCCGCATCCACGTGAAGCTGACGATCGGCAACGGCGAAACCATCGTCGATCTGACCGGCAGCGATCCGCAGGCCGAGGGCAATACGAACTCGACCATCGCCAACACGCATGCGGCGGCGTACTACGTGATGATCGCGGTCGTCGATCCCGGCATCCCACCCAACTCCGGCTGCTACCGGCCGATCAAGGTGCTGACGCGCAGGGGCAGCATCGTCGATCCGCTGCCGCCGGGCGCGGTCGCCGCGCGCACCAACGCGTCGCAGAAGATCGTCGAGGCGATGCTGCGAGCGCTTTCGAGCGCGGTGCCGGAGCGCGTGACCGCGGGCTCGCACGGGCAGATCAGCACCTGCGGCTTCGGCGGCCGGCATCCCGATACGGGCGCGCCGTTCATCTACACGGACATCCAAGGCGGCGGTTCGGGCGCGCGTCCGTATCGGGACGGGCGCGACGGCCAGGACAGCCACCTGCCGCGCTTCATGAACACGCCCGTCGAGGTTCTGGAGCGGCAGTTCCCGGTGCGCATCGAGCGCTACGAGTTCATTCGCGATTCGGGCGGACCCGGCACCTACCGCGGCGGGCTGGCGCTGCGGCGCGACATCCGGTTGCTGGCGGATCGCATGAGCTTCGCGCGGTACGGCGACCGCCACAAGTTCGCGCCGCAGGGGCTGTTCGGCGGAATGCCGGGGTCGTGCGGCGCGATCACGCTCAACCCCGGCACGCCGGACGAGCGGCGCATGGCATCGAAGGGGCTGGACACGCTGAGCGTGGGCGATCTGGTCAGCGTCCGCCTGCCCGGCGCGGGCGGCTACGGCGATCCGCGCAAGCGTGACCGCGGACTCGTGCAGGCCGACCTGCGCGACGGCAAGATCAGCCGCGAATCGGCGGTGCGGGACTACGGACTCGACGAAAGCGAACTCTGAACGAATGCTGCGCTATCGCACGATCCCGGTCACGCCGTTTGCGCAGAACAGCTCGATCGTCTGGTGCGACGAAACGATGTCCGGCGCAGTGATCGATCCGGGCGGGGAACTCGAACGCATCCGCGCCGCGGCCGACCGCCTCGGCGTGCGTCTCGAACAGATCCTGCTGACGCACGCGCACATCGATCATGCGGGCGGCGCGGGCGCGCTGGCGCGCCAGCTCGCGGCTCCGATCATCGGTCCGCATCCGGGCGACCGGTTCTGGATCGATGCGCTGGCGCAGCAGTCGGTGATGTTCGGGCTGCCGGCGGCAGAGGTGTTTGCGCCGACGCGCTGGCTGGCCGACGGCGACTCGGTGCGGGTCGGCAACGTCGAGTTCGCCGTGCGTCACTGCCCGGGCCATACGCCGGGGCACGTCGTCTTCCACAACGCCGAGGCCAGGCGCGCGTTCGTCGGCGACGTGCTCTTCGCCGGCTCGATCGGCCGCAGCGATCTGCCGGGCGGGGATCACGACACGCTGATCGCCAGCATCGTCGAGCGACTGTGGCCGATGGGCGACGACACCGTGTTCGTCCCCGGCCACGGCCCGGAAAGCACGTTCGGCCGCGAGCGGCGCAGCAACCCCTTCGTCGGCGGGACCTAGCGTTGCGTCCGGGCGCTCAGCCGTGCAGCGCCTGGTACTTCTCCAGCAACTGGTCCTTCGATTCCTGGAAGTCCGGGTTCGGCACGATGCAGTCAGCCGGACAGACCAGCATGCACTGCGGCTCTTCCTCGGCGCCGACGCACTCGGTGCACTTCAGCGGGTCGATCACGTAGATCGGATCGCCGACGGCGATCGCTTCGTTGGGGCAGGCCGGCTTGCATGCGTCGCACGCGGTGCAGTCCTGGTTGATCAGTAATGCCATTGCAGTTTCTCCCGATTGCGTCTACGCCGCCGCGCGCTGCTGCAGCTCGGCCAGCTTCTCGTGCCGGAATGCGCCCCACAGCGCGGCGCCGATTGCGCCGGCGTAGATCGAATCCGGATGGCTGATCGCCTTGACGTTGACCTTTTCGTTGACCATCTCCTCCTGGATCGCCGCCAGCAGCCCGCTGTCGAGGGCCAGGCCGCCGGTCAGCAGCGCGGTGCCTTCCTTGATGCCGGTGACCTTCAGCAGCTTGACGATGCGCGACGCCATCGACAGATGAATGCCCTTGAGGATGTCGGGCGTGGCAATGCCGCGCGAGACCATGTTGATCACGTCCGTTTCGGCCAGCACGGCACAGATGGAACTCACCTTCTCGGGCGTGCGGGCGCTGCAGGACAGCGCGCCGATCTCTTCCACCGCGACGCCCAGGTAGCGGGCGATGTTCTCCAGGAACTGGCCCGACCCGGACGCGCACTGGCTCGTCATCTTGTATGACAGCACCTTGCCGCGCTCGTCGACGTAGATCGCGCGGCCGTTCAGCGCGCCCACGTCGACCACCGCGCTGATGCCGGGGTGGAGGAACACGCCGCCGCGCGCGTGCGTGGTCATCGAGTAGAAGTGGCCGGTGGCGAACTTGACGTTCTCGCCCTCGCCGGTGGTGGCGATGTAGTCGATGTCGTTCGGGGCCAGCCTGGCGTCCGCGAGCACCGCATCGCGGCCTTCGGCCGCCAGGGTCAGCGGGTCGCGCCGGCGGATGCGCTCGCAGCGTTTCGCGAGCCACTCCTGCCGGCCGCCCTCGACGCGGAACAGCACGCTCTTGACGGCGCCGGAGCCAATATCGATGCCGATGGTCGTGGTCATTGCCGTCCTCCGTGATCTGTATGTCGTTCTCGCGGAAGCGGGAAGCCAGCCGACTTCACGCAAAGGCGCTGGATTCCCGCTGGAGCCTGCCCTCGATTGCCTTCATCGGGGGCGGGAATGACACGGTTCTTTCCCGCGTTCACGCCCGTGCCTCCGCGGATTTCCCTTCTTCAATCACCGCGCGCCACGCGAACGTGGCGCCGCCGAGCGCGCCGGTGTAGATCGAGTCGGGGTTGATGTTCAGGGTCATTTCGCCGTAGTTCTCGGTGACGAGTTCCTTCAGCGCCTTCACCGCGGCCTCGTTCTTCGCCAC
>JBAIYN010000393.1:0-4693 GCA_037915775.1 Burkholderiales bacterium
GCCCGGCGCGCCCGCCGCCGTCAGATGAACTGCGCCAGCGTCGGCGCGGTCGCCACGATGCCCACTGCAACCATCGCAGGGATTGCCACGCCGACCACCGCCGCCAAAGCCGCCAGGGTGCCGCGCGGAACGCGCGGCGACCACCCCGGCACCGGCAGCGACGGTTTCACCTTGCCGATCAGGCCGCGCATCGCAGCCCCAGCGGCACGACCGAGCTGCTTCATGTATCCGCTCAGCACCGGCTCGACCACTTCCAGCCGCGTCGTGGCGAGACCCTCGATCAGCGAGCGCTGGCGCGACTGCAGCGCCACCTCTTCACCGGAGTGGACGAACACATCGTCCAGCAAGCCCTGCTCGGTCAGCCAGATGCCGCCGTAAAGAACCTTCACGCGGGTACCGGGCCGGCCTTCCAGCATCAGCATTTGTTCGTAGCCGAGATCGACGGTCCGCGACGTCGTTGGTCCCCATTCACCCGTCATGACAACCTCCACTTCCTGATCCTGCGTTGCGCCCTTTGGCGTTTCAGATGCCTTGCGGCGTGAACGAATTAGAAGCTCGCGCAGGACGCGCGACAAACGAAAAGAGCGCAATTGATGCATGCGCCATTCGCATGTATGGTTGCGGCTCGATGAACCCGCCCCATCCAACGCGACATGCCGGCGCGCGCCGCCGGCGCCCGATCCAGCTCGCTTCGCTGCGCGGCTTCGAAGCCTCGGCGCGCCTGCTGTCGTTCACGCTCGCGGCCGAGGAGCTGTCGCTGACGCAGTCGTCGATCAGCCGCCAGATCAGCGCGCTCGAGCGTCAGGTCGGCAAGGCGCTGTTCGTGCGCAAGACGCGGGCGCTCGAACTCACGTCGGCCGGCGAACGGCTGCAGCGCGCGGTCCAGCAGGCGCTGGCAGGCGTGGATCGCTGCGTCGACGAGATCCGCGGCGTCGGCATGGCGCCGCGCATCACGCTGACCACGTATGCGTCGTTTGCATCCCTGTGGCTGGTGCCGCGTCTGGCGTCGTTCCAGCGCGAGCACCCCGAGATCGAGATCCGCATCGACGCCGCCGATCGCTTCCTCGACCTGCAGAAGGAAGGCATCGACATCGCGCTGCGCTGGGTGAATCCCGATCGCATGGCGGTACCGAGCGGATCGATCGAACTGCTGGAGGAGTACGTCACCCCGGCCGTGAGCGCGCGCCTGATCGAGCGCACGCGAGTGACGCTGAACACGCCGGCCGATCTGTACAAGCTGCCGCTGCTGGAGATGGACGATTCGGCGCCGAGCTCGGTTGCCAGCAGCTGGGCGCGCTGGTTCGAATTCGCGGGCGTCTCGCCGCAGATGCCCGCCGGGGGGCGGATGACCTTTTCGTTCATCGACCAGGCGGTGCAGGCCGCGATCCGCGGACAGGGTGCGGTGATGGGAAGGTCGCCGCTGATCGAGGATTCAGTCGCGAACGGCGACCTGATGGTGCCGTTCCCGCAACTGCGGATGCATACCGGATACCGCTACTACCTGGTCACGAATCCGCAGAACGCGCGTCTGCCGCACGTGGCGCGGTTCATCGAATGGCTGCTCGGCGAATTCAAGCGCGGACCGCAGCGATTGACGTAACGGATGGGTTCTAAGCGCCGCGCGTGACGAACTCGACGTCGGCAATCCAGTAGCGCTTGCGCCGCGAGAGGCGGGATTCGATGCTCTCGCCTTCGAAGTTCGTCGCCGCGCGGCGCAGCAGCGAGGGGGCGACATCCTCGAACGTGTTCACGTTGACGACCGCATAGGTGCGGCCCCCGATCTCGCAGGTGACGAGCGGCACGACGCCGCAGCGGCTGCAGACATGGAACAGCGCGGTGCGCGTGGCGAACGAATAGCGGGAAACCAGCGACGGCTCCCGCACAGTCACCTTGAGCGTCCCCGCCGGGTTCGACGTCCAGACGCCGGCATGCCGGGTGCAGAACCCGCAGCCGCAGGCGCGCGCGGCAATCTCGGTCGGCTCCGGCTTCCAGTCGAGTTCGAAGTACAGATTGCCGCAATGGCAGCGGCCATGAATGAGCATCGGTACCTCCCTTTTCGCGATGTCGGCTCAGCCGAGTTCGACTTCGCCTTCGACCTCGACCGGGATGTTGAACGGGAGTTCTGCGAGGCCGACCGCGCTGCGGGCATGCGCGCCCTTGTCGCGGCCGAAGACTTCGAGGATCAGATCGGAAAAGCCATTGATCACCGCAGGCTGCCGGTTGAAACCGGGGGCCGAGTTGACCATGCCGAGAGCCTTGGTCCAGCAGGCGATCCGATCGAGGTCGCCGAGCTCGCGCTTCAGGCTGCCGATAATCGCCAGCCCGGTCAGGCGCGCCGCGGTGTACGCCTGTTCCAGCGACACCTCGCGGCCGACCTTGCCGAGCGGCTGTGCCAGCGAGCCGTCCGCATTCGTCGGACCGTGCCCGGAAATCAGCGCGCGCTTGCCGACGATCCTGACCCACGGGAAGGGCAGCGTCGCACCGGGCGGAAGCTGCAACGGCGCCGGCAGCACGAGTCCGAGATCCTTCAGCCGCTGTTCAATCGTGGACACGACGATCCTCCCTGGTGGACGTGAGACTCCTTGCGCAACGCAGCCGTCGCTTGAATTGTCCGCCAGCACAGCCTCGCGACGTCCGGCGAAGAATACCGGCGGAGCGAAACGTCAGGCATCTGCGGTCCCGAGCGGCTTGTACATGTTGAGGTCCGTGACCTGGAAGCCCAGCTTCCGGTACAGCGCCCGCGCGGTGACGTTGTGCCCGAACACATGCAGCGCGATGCCCGACAAGCCGAGCCTGGCGGCCTCGGCTTCGAGCGCGAGGAAGGCGCCGGAAGCGTGACCCTGGCGCTGGTGCTGCGGCTGCACGCTGACGTCGTACACGTAGGCAATGCGCCGGCCGGCGCGCTCCTGCGCCGCGAACCACAGTCTGCCGACCGCAGGCGACGCCGCGTTCGATCGAATCGTGAACAGGTGATTGTCGGGCGTGGCCAGCCCCTGCGGCAACAGCGCATCGAACACCTTCTGCGCAAGCGCGAGCGACTGGTGCGGCGACCATTCACCGGAGGCAACCTTTTCGTTCGCGTAGGCCAGGACGGATTCGGCGGCGAACTCCGCATACTCCGTCTCGGTCATCGGGACGAGAACGGTCATCAGGCGTGCTTCCGCTGTTCGGCGTCTGGACTATTCACTCCGTTCTTTCTGACCCACTGGTACTTGACGTCCTCGAGCTGCCACGTCGGCTCGAATCCGAACGCGATCGCGGAGAATCCGTGCCTCTCGTAGAAGCGCCGCGCATTCGTGTTCCTGGCAAAGGTGTACAGCCACAGGCTTCCGGACGATTCGGCCTTGGCGATTTCGAGCAGACGGGAGCCGATGCCCTCCCCGATGTCGGCGACCCGCACGAAGAGCTGCGAGATCGACTCCGGGTTGGACGCCAGGAAGCCGACGATGTCGCCGCCGCGCCGGGCAACGCGCACCTTGAAGGCCGGCACGACCTTGGCGAACAGGAATTCAATCTGCTGCTCGATCGGATGCGGATCGCGGATGCCCACGCCGTGCTCGAAACTGGCCCGCCACATGTCGACCAGCGCACGCGCCTCGCGCGGCCGGAAGTCCTCGATGCAAAGGGAGTCCACGGCGGACAACGGTCCTTCTGTGCAGCGAGGCCCGTGATCCGTCAGGCACCCGCGCTTTCCGTCCACGCGGGTTCGGCCTCGATGCCGGGAAAATTCAACTCGATCGTCAGCCCGTCGGGATCGGCGACGAAGATCTGCAGCAATTGGATCTCGCGCAGGTAACGCGCGCGGAAGTTCAGTCCGGACTCGCGCAGGCGGCGCGCGAAAGTTTCCGGCTCGGTTCCCTGGAACGCGATGTGATCGACGACGCCCGAGTTGTCGCGCGCCGACCTCGCGGAGGTGCCGAAGTAGTACGCATTTTCCTTCGCGGTGCCGTCCTGGCCCATGTGCACCTGCACCTTGCCGTTGACGCCGAGCCAGTAGCCGGGGAACGGGAAGTTCGGTCGCGGCATCACCCTGAAGCCGAGCACATCGCAATAGAACGCGCGCGATCGCTCGAGGTCTTTGGACCGGACGAAATAGTGATTCAGTTCGGTGAGGGGCATCAAAGCCTCCGATTCGTGGGCGGCCCGGCTACTCGCCGGTTCGACCCGGTTTCTCGCAGCGGGCGTCCTTGAACGGGCCTGCCGCACGCTCCCATCCCGTGCCCGGCGACGTCTGTGCGCAGGCTTCCCTGCAGTCGAACTTGCTGCGCCACCTGTACCAGGGCGCCGGCTGCGCCAGCACGGCCGCGGACCATGCGGCCGCAAGAACTGCAGCCATCGCCCTTCTCACACTCGCTCCATGTTGCGCGGCGCCGCGGCGCACGGCGGAAACGGGACGGCGCAGTGTGCGCGCTCGACGGATCGCGCACAAGGCGCGGCCGCGGTCGCCAGGCCTACAACCGGACGAAGTACGGGATCGCCACCAGCACGACGCCGACAATGACCACGAGCGTCGCGTTCGGGACGAAGTACGGATACGCCATCAGGCCCACGCCGCACATCAGCGGGACGATGCGCTGCTGCTTGCGGCCGTAGACGAAAAAGCCAAGCCCGATCGAGCTGAACAGCAGGCCCCACAAAAGGATCGCGGTGTCCAACGGCTTCCTCCATCGGCCCGGCGTTCGGGGTGCGCGCG
>JBAIYN010000513.1:0-2112 GCA_037915775.1 Burkholderiales bacterium
AACTGCGCGGCTTTTCCAGCAGCGGCAGCAAGCTCCGTGAAAGCTGCTCGTACTCCGGCCCGCCGCGATCGCGCAGCGCCTTGACCTCCGACGCGAGCCGCGCCGCTAGCTCTTCCGGTTCGGGGAGACTCGCGCCGCCTCTGCCTTCAGGCACGCCGGGCACAGGCAGGTCTGGCCCGGCGCCGGGCGGACGGGCACCACATCGGCGCACCAGCATTTGTCCGCGCCCGAAATGGCGCCGCAGGCAAAGGGCGCGCCGCAGCGGCTGCACCGTGAGTTCGCTGCTGGCGGAGCGACAGTCATTCTGTAGTTTTAGTTCCGCAATTCACCGGCTGCAAGTCTTGCTCTTACGCAAGCTGGGTTTCAGGCGAGGGTCAGCTTGAGCGCGTAGCTTATCCGCTCATGCCTCTCCGCATTCGGCTTTTCCTCGCATTGATCGCGAGCCTGTTCGCGCAGCTCGCCAGCGCGCAGCTCGACCACAGGGTCACCTACGACAACTCGGGGATCTGGCATCGCGACGTGCAGCAGGCGGTCGAGGGCCTGACGTTCCTCACCACGGTCGGCGGCGCGCTCTGGTACGGCGGCGAGGATCGCCTGGGCAAGACCTACTGGCAGTCGATCGACTCGACGGTGCTCGGCGCGCTCGCGTCCACGGCGGGAAAGTACGCGTTCACGCGGGCGCGGCCCTCGCAGACCGACGATCCCAACAAGTGGTTCCAGGGCAAGGGGCACTACAGCTTCCCGAGCGGCGAGGTGACCTATACGAGCGCGGCCGTCACGCCCTTCGTGCTGGAGTACGGCGCGGAGCACCCGGCGGTCTACGCGCTCGAATTGATCCCGCTCTACGACGCGATCGCGCGCGTCAAGGTGCAGGCGCACTGGCAGACCGACGTGCTCGCGGGTTTCGCGCTCGGCTTCGGCACCGGATACCTCGCGCACAAGCAGGACAGTCCGTGGATCCTGAGCGCGATGCCGCACGGCATTCAGGTCGGATTCCACACCCAGTTCTGAATTGCCTCGCTTCATGGGTCGGCGCGCGAGGCCGCGCGCCGCTCGATCTCGCGCACCATGCCGAGGAATTGGCTCTCCACGGAAATCCGCATGAGGACTTCGCCGATGAGCGGCGGCAGGTCGAGCCCCGGGCGGATCAGGCCGCTCCAATCGAGCGCCGTCCGGCCATCGGCAAGGGGCCTGATCCGATAGCCGCCGTCGAGCTGCTTCAGGTTGCCGCGGATGAGATGGACCTGGATCTCGTTCGGCGGGTAAGGCACGGAAGCCACGGTTACGTCGATCGGATACGAAAACACCAGCAGGTTCGCCGAGCCGGTCTGCGCGATGATTGCCACCGCCCCTTCGTGTCCGACGACCTTGCTCGTCTCCATCCCTGGAATAAACGCGGCCAGGTGGTCATAGTCGGTAAGCGTGCGCCAGATCACTGGCTGCGTGGCCCTGAGCACCGCGTGCGCATTGACCCTCACTGCGTCGCCTTCGCGCTGCGCAGCCACCGTGACATTGTCGGCCGCCCGCGCCTCGCAGGACGCGAGCACTGCCAGCGTCATGAGGCGGATCAAGCACCGGCGAAGGCCTGGAGTGCGATGCACGCGATCGTAAACACCCCCTGGCGGAATAAAGTCCGCAGCGGCTGCGTCTACCGCGTGAGCCCATGCGAACCCTCCGGCTGACCCTTCTCGCGGCGCTGGCATTCTGCGCCGCCGCCCGCGCGCAGAGCCCCGCGCCGGCGTTCGATCACGCGCACGCCGCGTGGACGGCTCTGCTCTCCAAGAACGTGGTCGTCGTCGACGGCGGCCATGCCTCGCGCGTGCGCTACCGCGAGCTCGCGCAGGAGCGCGATGCACTCAAGCGCTACCTCGATTCGCTGTCGCGCGTCGCGCCCGCCGAATTCCAGGGCTGGACGCGCGCGCAGCGCCTCGCGTTCCTGCTCAACGCCTACAACGCCTTCACGGTGGAGAAGATCCTGACGCGCTATCCGGACCTCCGCTCCATCTGGGACTTCGGCCGCGTCTTCGGCCAGCCCTTCAAGGACCGGTTCTTCACCCTGCTCGGCCGCCCCACCTCGCTCGACGACATCGAGAACGACATGCTGCGGGTTCC
>JBAIYN010000275.1:0-3621 GCA_037915775.1 Burkholderiales bacterium
TGGCGAACTTCGCGATGCCATGCGTGGTCGCTTCGGCGCGATGCGCGGTGCCGAACGCGTCGTTCGCGTACACGTCGCACAGCGCTGCCATCTTCTGCGCCAGCGCGTCGCTGTTCTTCTTTTCGCCCTTGTTGACGCGGCAGTTCTCTAGCAGCACCACGTCGCCGGGCGCGACCGTCACGCCGTCGACCCAGTTGGCAACGAGCGGCACGTGACGACCGAGCAGTTCGCCCAGTCGGCGCGCGACCGGGGCCAGTGAATCCTCTGGCTTGAATTCGCCTTCGGTGGGGCGCCCGAGGTGCGACGTCACCATGACCGCCGCGCCTGCGTCGAGCGCCATCTTGATCGCCGGCACCGACGCACGAATGCGCGTGTCTTCGGTGATGTTGCCGGCGTCGTCCTGCGGCACGTTGAGATCGGATCGGATGAAGACGCGCTTGCCGCGCAAAGCCCCCGCCGCGGCAAGTGATGCGAGCGTGATCACATGCATGATTGGATTCAGTCTTGTGGAGAGCACGGCACTGCCCAAGCGCCGTTCGATCGAGGAAGGCCGCTCATTATACGAACCGGCCTTCCTGCCGATCGCGCTACGGCTGCGCAGTCGCGGAAAGCAGCGTGAAGGTGTAGTTGCCGATGTTGTTCAGCGTGACGTTCACGTACGTGGCGCTGCCTACCTTGACGAGCGGCAGCGTCAGGATGCCGGATCCGGCGTCATACGTCGCAAGCGCCGGACCGGGGGGTATCTGCGCCGTCGTCGATTGCAGCCTGAACGTGTAACTGCCGAGGTTCACCAGCGAGACGTCCACGTAGGTGGCAGTTCCGACTTGGACCGAGGGGATCGTCAGCAGTCCCGACGCCGGATCGTAGGTGATCACCGTCAGGTCGGGCGGCAGGCTGGCCGGCAACATGCCGGTGCACTGCGGAATATTCCCGGATGAGGAAACTGTGATGGTGCAGGTCCGGAAATCAGTGCGGCCGTTCGAGTCCGTCACGTCCAGACGCACCGTGTACGTACCTGTCGTGGCAAAGGTCAGCGACGTCTGAGCAGAGTTGGGCGAAGTCAGCGCTGCTCCGGCATTCGACGGTGCCGCGATCGACCAGCGATAACTCGAGATCGATGCACCGATTGCGGCAGTGCTTGGGCGCGCGTCGAGCGCAAGCGGCTGACCAAGACTCGGGGAGGAAGTCGCCGCGATGGCCGCGAGCGGATTCAGGGCCGCCGTCACGGCCCCGAACGCATCGAGCATGCCGCTGCCGCAACTCGTCGTCGTGCAATTGCACATCAGGGCGTTCGGATCGGTGCTGTTCGGGTCCGGCACGAAGCTCGGGTCACTGCAAGCGAGCAGGTTCGGGTCGGGAGGAACAAACGGACGTGCCGAACTCTGGATGCGAGTGCGAAGCGCGTCGACCGTGAGGGTGGGATTGACTGCAAGCATCAGGCCCGCAACGCCCGCAACCATCGGCGCGGCAAAGCTCGTGCCGACTTCTCCGTCGTAGGTCATCCCCGTCGGATCGGGGCCCTGCGTGCCCGTATTACCGGTCGAAACGATCGGATACAGGCAATCACCACTGAGATTGACGCAGTTGCCTCCTGGCGCCGCCATGGCAACGTCGCTGCCCCAGTTCGCAAATCCGACCTTGGTGCCGACATGGCGCAATGCCGTGACCGACATCACGCCGCTGCAGTTTGCCGGCGTGTCTGAGGACGACTGCAAGTCGTTGCCGGCCGCGGCCACTACCAGCACGTTCTGCGCTTTCAGCTGATTTATCGCATCCTGGTATGGAGACGTGCATTGGCCGGGCGAACCCAGGCTGAGGTTGAGTACGCGTGCCGGGTAAGGGTTGTCTGGCACGCCGGGCACCGTCAGGCCCCCGGCCCAGCGCATGCCGGCAATGATGTCCGAGTCGTAGCCGAAGCACTTTCCCAGCACCCGGACCGGCAAGACCCAGTTGCGCCAGCCGATGCCCGCCACTCCCACTCCGTTGTTCGAGCGGGCGCCAATGATGCCCGCCACATGCGTCCCATGCCATGAACTGTCAGACTGATCGCAGCCGCTGAACACGCCCAGATTCAGGTCGCTCGCCGAAATCCAGTCGCCGGGGTCCGATGGATCGGGATCCCAGCCATCGCCGTCGTTCGCGACGAAGAGGGCATCCGTGCTGCCGCTGCCGCCGACGAAGTCATAGCCGGGCAAAAGCTTGCCGCCGCTGGCATAGCGGCCCAGATCCGGATGGTCGAACAGCACGCCGGTGTCCACCACGGCGACCACCACGCGCGTGCTGCCGGTCGTGATGTCCCACGCCTGCTCGGCATTGATCGGCGATAACAGGGTCGAGCTGGGCGGCGTCAACCACCACTGTTGCGTGACCTGCCCGGCGCCATACAGAGGGTCCGTGGGCACCAGTGAGCGATAGCGACGCAGGTCGGGCGCCACGTACTCGACACTTGCGTCACCAGCCACGCGCGCCATCAGCGCACGCAGTTCGGCTCCCGCATACTGTCGGTCGACGCGCACCGCGTGGGTGCTCGCAGAAATGCTGCGCACGAAAGCGAGACTCACGCCCGTCCGGGACGCGAGCGCCGCGATTCGCAACCTTCGCACTTCTTCCGACTCAACCTTCTGTATTACTGGGCCCAGCGGCTGGCGGAACTTGACGATAAGGCGATCGGTAGCGTCGGTCATCTGCGCAACCCGACGCACCTTTTCCGCCTGGACTGGCGCGGTCACCATGACCGACAGCGCAAGCGCCAGCAGCGCAAAGAGTCGAAGTCTGCCCAAGTCTTCCTCCCGATTCCGCGCCGTCGCGGTTCTCTATTGACGTCGCCGCTTAAGGTTCGGACTTATGTCGACGAACATACCCGATGCCAGCAGTGTTGCGCGAGCTTGATTGCATTCCGTATCCGTTGTTTCGCACAACACCGTGAAAGCAAGGACACGGTCAGACAACGCGGAACCAAAAACGATCCGGACCCCGGTCCTGCGTACGATCTCGTCCACGAGCGCTGACGGGTCCTTTGCCTCGGCTCCCGCAGGCAGCGTGGCAATCACGGGCATCGACCGGGGCGCCGCAACCGCGCAACCGGCGAGCAGCGCAGCGATGAACGCCACGACCCGATGGCCGTCGCGAGCAGTGAGGTGCGGCCGATCCAACACGATTCTCGGGATGCCAATCGCGACCGAGTCTAACTCCGCTCGATGCCACACCGGCCCTTACCGCTGCGCGTGCACGGAGTCGTCTGAAAGGATGACCGAGGCGCGCGACTCTTTGTTGGCCGAGTGGGAGTCAGCGGCCTGCCGGCTTGTTCGCATTCATCAACCCAACAGTGACATCCAGCATCCGGTTGCTGAAACCCCAATCGTTGTGTCTCCGGCCAGGCCTGCAGCCCTTAACCTGCCGCTCCGCGCAAGTCAGCCTGCGACGCACCGAATGGGGCTCGGCTTCGATCCCTACGTCACTTGGCCTGCATCAGCGCCACAGTCACGTCCAGCATACGGTTCGAGAAGCCCCATTCATTGTCATACCAACTCGAGGCCTTCACCAGGCGGCCGGAGACCTTGGTCAGCGTGGCGTCGAAGACCGACGACAGCGGATCGTGGTTGAAGTCGCTCGAGACCAGCG
>JBAIYN010000534.1:0-9921 GCA_037915775.1 Burkholderiales bacterium
AGCAGCACCAGCGCGTAACCGAGCCCGTTGCCGATGCCGTCGAGGAAGGACAGCCAGGGCGGGTTCTGCATCGCGTAGCCCTCGGCGCGCCCCATCACGATGCAGTTGGTGATGATCAGCCCCACGAACACCGACAGTTCCAGCGACAGCTCGAACAGATACGCCTTCAGGAACTGGTCGACCACGATCACCAGCGACGCGATGATCGCCAGCTGAACGATGATGCGGATGCTGCTGGGCGTGTGATTGCGCACCAGGCTCACCGCGAGGTTGGCGAAGGCGGTCACCAGCGTCACGCCGATCCCCATCACCACCGCCTTGTCCACGCGCGTGGTCACCGCGAGCGCCGAGCAGATGCCGAGTACCTGCACGCCGATCGGGTTGTTGGCGATGATCGGGTTGACCAGGGCGTCGCGCTGGGGCTTCCCGAACAGGGTATCGGTGACGGCGCTCACGATGCTCCCTCGCGGAAGTGCTTCAGATACGGGCCGAAGCCGGCATCGGAAAACCAGAACGCCATCAGGCGTGCCACCCCGTTGCTGGTGATGGTCGCCCCGGACAGCGCGTCGATGCGGTGCGGGTCCTGGTCGGGCGGTCCCGCGTGGCCCTTTATCACGGTGAGCTTCGGCTGCCACTGCGCGTCGAACACCTTGCGGCCGTGCCACAGCGCCTGCCATTTCGGATTGCTGATTTCGCCGCCGAGGCCCGGCGTTTCCTTCTGGTCGTAGAAGGTCAGCCCGCGGACCGTGTTGCCGTCCCGATCGAGCGCGATGAATCCGTAGCAGGTTCCCCACATGCCGACGCCCTCGACCGGCAGCACCACCTGCTCGACCGCATCGCCCTTGCCCTGCACCAGGTAGACGGCGGCGTACCTCGGCAGGCGCTGGATCTGCGCGTCGTTAGGCGGCGCCGGGTAACTCGCCTGCGGATCGTTGCGCGCGCGGCGCTGGTCGTAGTTCTTCTCGTCGATCTTTCCCTGCGGCAGCAGCTCGCCCGACTTCAGGTCGACCAGGCGGATGCGGATGTTTCTGTCGAAGATCGCCAGCAGTTCGCGATCGGACACGTCTTCCCCGGGCTTGACCAGCCCCGCCGCGAGCAGGACGTTCTTCTGCCGGTAAAGGCGCGCGTTCGTCTCCTGCCGGTCCCGCAGGCCGACCGCCGCGACCGACACCAGCAGCGCGCAGGCCACGCATACCGCGGCGGCGAACAGGAACGTGTAGCGGGTCGAGTCAGTGCGCGCCACGTCGTTTCATCCTGCGGTTGATGTTGGCCTTCACGATCGGATAGTCGATCAGCGGCGCCAGCACGTTCATGAACAGGATCACCAGCATCATCACTTCCGGGTAGGCCGGGTTCACCGTGCGCACCAGCACCACCAGTGCGCCGATCAGGAAGCCGTAGATCCACTTGCCGCGTTCGGTGAACGGCGACGTGACCGGGTCGGTCGCCATGAACACGGTGCCGAACGCCCAGCCGCCGAGCACCATGTGCCACCAGAACGGGATCGCGAAGTACGGATGCGCGGCAGTTGCGAGCGCATTGAACGCGAGCGCCATCGCGATCGTGCCGAGCGTGACCCCGGCCATCGTGCGCCACGACCCGATCCCGGTGGCGATAAGCAGCGCCGCGCCGAGCAGGCAGGCGGCCGCGGAGGTCTCGCCCATCGATCCCGGTTCGAGCCCGATGAAGGCGTTCCACCACGACAGGCCGAGCGCGTCGAACGAACCCGTCATCTGGCGCGCCTGCGCCAGCATCGTCGCGCCCGAGAAGCCGTCGACGGCGAGCTGAGGTGGCACCGCGACCCACACGCTGTCACCGGTGATTTCGGCCGGATATGCGAAGAAAAGGAACGCGCGCGCCGCGAGCGCCGGGTTGACGAAGTTCATCCCGGTGCCGCCGAACACTTCCTTCGCCAGCACGACGCCGAAGCTGATCGCCAGCGCCGCCTGCCACAGCGGGGTGGTCGGCGGCAGGATCAGCGGAAACAGGATGCCGGTGACGAAGAACCCCTCGTTGACCTCTTCCTTGCGCGCGATCGCGAAGCCGACCTCCCACGTGAGCCCGACGATCATCGTGATGGCGTACAGCGGCAGGAAGTACAGCGCGCCGTGCACCACGCTTGCCCACACGCTTGCCGGCGAATAGCCGACGCCGAGCGCGCGGATCACGTCGTGGCGCCAGCCTTCGAGCTGTGCCGCTTTCGCCGGATCGATCGCGAGGTTCGCCTGCAGCCCGGTGTTGTAGAGCGCCATGAACACGCACGGCAGAGCGGAGATCACCACCAGGATCATCATGCGCTTCAGGTCCAGCGCATCGCGCACGTGTGCGCCCGTCGTCGTCACGCGAGACGGCGAGTAGAAGAAGGTGTCGGCTGCCTCGTACAGCGCGTGATACTTCTCCAGCCGGCCGCCTTTTTCGAACGGCTTGCTGACGCGGTCGAGCAGCCTGCGGAGCCTTGACATCAGTGCTCCGTCTCGAGCCGGTGCAGCATGTCGCGCAGCAGCGGGCCGTACTCGAACTTGCCCGGGCAGACCAGCGTGGCGAGCGCGAGGTCTTCCTCGTCGAGTTCGAGCGCGCCGAGCGCGGCGGCGCGCTCGGCGTCGCGCGTGATCAGCGCGCGCAGCAGGAAGGTCGGCAGGATGTCGAGCGGCATCACGCGCTCATACGCGCCGATCGGCACCATCGCGCGCGCCGAGCCGTTGGTGGTGGTCGTAAGGTGCAGCGGCCTGCGCGTGATCGCGCCGAGCACGACGTTCCAGAGCGAGAACTTGTCACGCCCCGGCGTGATCCAGCCGAACAGTTCTCGCTCGCCGCCTTCGGGCAGCACGCTTGCCTGCAGGTGATAGCGGCCGAGATATCCGGTCTCCGGTCCGGTCGCGGTGCGGCCGTCGAGCACCGAGCCGCTGATGGTCCGGTGCGCGCCCGGCTTCAGTTGTCCCGCGGTGAGGTCGGCCATCGAGGCTCCGAGCCGCGCGCGCAGCAGGCACGGGCTGGCCACCGACGGCCCGGCGAGGGACAGCAGGCGCTCGACGTCGAGCTTTCCCGTGCAGAACAGCGTGCCGATCGCCGCGACGTCCTGATAGCCGATGTGCCAGGCCGCCGCGTCGCGGTCGACCGGTGCGAGCAGATGGATGTGCGTGCCCGGCAGGCCGGCCGGATGCGGGCCGCGGAACTCCTCGACCTGCACGCGCCCGCCCTCCGGCGCCGGAATGCCGGCATCGGCCTGTGCCTTACAGACGTAGACCGGCCCGCGCGTGAGCCTCTCCAGGCAGCGCACGCCGGTCATGAAGTGTTCGGCGCGGCCATCCAGCGCCAGCGCCGGTGGCGGCGCGTGCGGCCGCGTGTCGATCGCCGTGACGAAGATCGCGCGCGGCTCTGCATCGAGGGCCGGCACCTTGCTGAACGGGCGGGTGCGCAACGCGGTCCACAGTCCGGACTCGGCCAGCAGCGCCCGCACCGCGGCGCCGTCGAGCTGCTCGCACGGGCGACCGTCGAAGTTCGCGAATGTCACCTGCGCGTCGGGGCCGTCGTCTGCGGCCACGTCGATCACCAGCGACGTGAACGCGCGCCGCTCGCCGCGGTGAATCGCGCTCACCACACCGGCGGCCGGCGCGGTGAACCGCACGCCCGGGTTCTTCTTGTCCTCGAAAAGCGGCTGCCCGCGCAGCACGCGATCGCCCGGCGCGACCAGCAGCGACGGCTTCAGCCCCGGGTAGTCGGCCCCCAGCAGCGCCACGCGCGCCACGGCCGCGGTGCGCATCTGCAACGCCGGGCCGCCTGCGAGCGGCAGGTCGAGTCCCTTGGTCGTTCTGTGCAGGGCCATCGAAGCACCGAAGTCGCCGCGATGGCCGTTCGGCAGGCGCTGCCAATGGCTGCGGACAAGCTAACCGTAGGCGAGGCCGACGCCACGCGGCTTGACGGTCATCAACGGCGGGTTCCGGCGCGCGATCGCGCGCGCGGAGGTGCTAGCGCACCACGTCGACAGCGGCGTCGAATACGTATCCGGCACCGCGTTCGGTGCGGATGTAACTTGGCTGGCTCGGATCGGGCTCGATCTTGCGCCGCAGGCGCAGGATCTGCACGTCGATCGAGCGGTCGTAGACCTCGGCGTTATGCAGCCGGGACAGGTCCAGCAGCTGGTCGCGCGTCAGCACGCGCTGCGGCGCGGACAGGAAAGCGGTCAGCAGGCTGAACTCGCCGTTGGTGAGCTCGATCGAGGTGCCGTCGGTCGATTTCAGCCGCCGTAGTCCGATGCTGAGCTCCCAGTTGCCGAAGCGGTACGCGCGCACCTTGGCGATCGCGTCGGCGACGGTGGTGTTCGCCTGCACGCGCCGCAGCAGCGCGCGGATGCGCGCCAGCAGTTCGCGCGGCGAGAAGGGCTTGGTCAGGTAGTCGTCCGCGCCGAGTTCGAGCCCCATCACGCGGTCGGCCTCGTCGACGCGCCCGGTCAGCATCAGGATCGGGATCGCCGAAGCGGTGCGCAGTCTCTGCGCGATCTGCATGCCGTCCTCGCCGGGCAGCCGCAGATCGAGCACGACCAGATCGACCGTCTCGCGCGCCATCACCGCGGCCAGCTCGCGGCCGCTCGCGACGGTGGTCACGCGCAGTTCGTTCTGCGTCAGGTATTCGGCGATCAGCGAACGGACGCCTGCGTCGTCATCCAGCGCGAGCACGTGCGGCAGCGTGCCTGCCACGGGCGGCGCGACCACCGGAGCGGGCTTGACCAGCGTTCCGTGCATGGGCTCTCCTCCTGCACCTCGCGAATTGCGCTTACTCTCGCACAATTGGGCGCGCCGCGCACCCGCCGCGCCGCGCGATTGCGATTACAGATGTAATCAGCCCGTGCTTGCCGGAAACGGCGTGGCAACGGTAGGGTTGCCCAATGGATGCCGTCCGCGCTTCGTTGCGGAGGTTGGTCGGCGCCGGCAGCGGCGTGACCGCTTTGAAACTTCGAGTGGGAGGCGCGCAGATGCAATGGTGGAGTTCGTCGATCGGGCCGCAGGGACCGCGCCGATGACCGACGCGCTTCCGGTGATCCGCGTCGTCAATGCGGATCGCGCCACGCTGGGTCTGCTGCAGGAGTGGCTCGGCGAAGCCGGCTATCGCGTCATCGCGGGCGACGCGGCGCAGCAGCACGCGCGGCTGACGATCGTCGACGTGCCGTTCACGCGCCACGGCGGACTCGAACTGCTCCGGCGCGTGGCGGGCGAGGATCCCGGTGTACCGATCCTCGCCCTGTCGGCGACGTTCTTCTCCAACGTCAAGTGCGGCGGCGAGTGCGCGCGCGCGCTCGGGGTGGCCGGCGTGCTGCCCAAGCCGGTCGCGCGCGCGGCGCTGATCGAAGCGGTCGACGGGCTGTTGCGGCCGGCTGCATGACGCTGGGTCACGCCATCGACGCGCTCCGGGGACGCCCCTGGCCGCGTCGCAGCGTGCCATGGATCGGCGCGATCTTCATCGCGATCATCGTCGCGATGGCCGCGTTCGACATCGTGCGCGGTTACCGGGTGGCGGTCGACGACACCGGCCGCGAACTGGAAACCCAGGCGCGCATCGTCGCGGAGCAGACCGCGCGCAGCGTGCAGGCGATCGACGTCGTCCTGCGTCACATCGCCTCCGAGTATCACCGCGGCCGGCTGGCGCGGCTGGACCCGGAGGAACTGCATGCATACCTGGTCGAGCAGTCGGTAGGGCTGGTGCAGATCGACGGCCTGGCCATGCACGACGCCCGCGGCGACGCGCTCGCGATTTCGTGGCTGCCGCCGCACACGCCGGTCAACGTCGCGCAGTTGCCGGGCTTCCAGAAGCTGCGTGACGACCCGAAAGCGGGCCTGGAGATCGGCGCGGCCGCACGCAGCCCGAGCGACGGCAAGTGGGTGATTCCGATCGGGCGCCGCCTCGAGTCGCCGTCCGGCGCGTTCGCCGGCGTGATCGGCGCGCGCGGCCGCATCGATTACTTCCAGGACTTCTACCGCAACGTGCGGCTCGACCCGGGCACGAAGATCACGCTGATGCATCGCGATGGCACGCTGCTGGCGCGCCATCCGCCGATCGAAGACGCGCTCGGCCAGCGTTTCGCGCTGCTCGACCGGATGGTGGAGGCGCGCGACTCGGGGCAGGCGGGCCCGACACGGACGATCAGTCCGGTCGACGGGATCGAGCGCTTCGGTGCGGTGCGCGCGGTGCCCGACTATCCGCTCGAGGTGATCGTCACGCGCGATGTCGCGCAGGCACTGGCGCCGTGGCGCGAGATAGCGGTGGGCACCGGGCTGCGCACGCTTGCGCTGGCGCTGCTGGCGGCGGCGCTGCTCGCGCTGCTGATGCGCAAGATCGATCGGCTGGCCGCGGTGCACGACAAGCTCGACGCGTCGCGCGAGCGCTTCGCGCTCGCGGTGGCCGGCTCCGACGATGGCATCTGGGACTGGGACCAGCGGACCGACGTGGTGTTCGCGTCGGCGCGCGCGCGTGAACTTTATGGGCTGCCGCCGGGACCCGAGACACAGACACGCGAGGAATGGTTCCGCCAAGTGCAGATCCACCCGGAGGACGCACCGCTGCGGCGCGAGGCGATCGAATCGCACATGGCGGGCAAGACGCCGCATTACGAGGGCGAGTACCGGGTGCGCCACCCGGACGGCAGCTGGCGCTGGGTGCGCGTGCGCGGCCTGTGCATCCGCAACGGCGGCGGCGAGCCGCTGCGCATGGCGGGCTCGGTCACCGACATCGATGCGCGCCGACGCGCGGAGGAGGCGCTGCGCCTGTCCGAGGAGCGCTACGCGATCGCGATGACCGGCTCCGACGAGGCGCACTGGGTGTGGGACATCGCGACGGACGAGATGTACGCGTCCGAGAAGCTGCGCGAGGTGTTCGACCTGCCATCCGGCCTGAATGCCAGAAGGCGCAACGAGTTCCTGGCGCACGTACCGTTCCACCCCGACGATCGCGCGCTGCTGGACAAGGCGGTCGACGACCACCTGGCGGGGCGCTCGCCGCGCTTCGAACTCGAATACCGCCTGCGTCTGCGCAGTGGCGACATACGCTGGCTGCACGCGCGCGGCCGCTGCTTCCGCGACGCCGCCGGCACGCCCGTGCGCATGGCCGGATCGACCGTCGACGTCACCGAACGCAAACGCGCCGAGCAGGCGCTGCGCGAGAGCGAGGAGCGCTTCTCGCTCGCGGTGGCCGGTGCCAACGACGGCATCCTCGACTGGGACATCGTCAACGACCGCCTGTTCAGCTCGCCGCGCGCGCTGCAGATACTCGGCATCGAATCCGACGTTACCGTGCGCTCACAGGCCGAGTGGAGCGCGCTGATCATGCCGCGCTTCCATCCCGACGACGTCGGGCGCGTGACCAACGATCTGGCCAACCGGCCCGACTTCCACGACGGCGAGTACCGCGTGCGCGCGGACGGCGGCTGGCGCTGGGTGCGCTTCCGCGGCATGCAGGTGCGCGACGCGGCGGGGCGGGCGATCCGCTGGGCCGGTTCGCTGAGCGACATCGACGCACAGAAGCGCACCGAGGAAGCACTGCGCGAATCCGAGCGCCGCTATCAGCTGGCGATCGCCGGCGTCCACCAGGGCGTGTGGGACTGGGACCTCGCGAGCGACATGGTGTTCATGTCCGCGCGCGCGCAGCAGCTGTTCGGGCATGAACCCGGGGAGCCGCTGCGGCCGCGGCGCGAGTGGCTGGCGCACTGGACGTACCACCCGGACGACCGGCTGCGCGTGCGGCAGGCGGTATCCGACTACCTGCGCGGCCTGACGCGCACGTTCGCCGTCGAATACCGGATGCGGCATCCCTCCGGGCAGTGGCGCTGGTATCGCGACCGCGGCGTTGCATTGCGCGACGACGATGGTCGTCCCTACCGGATGGCCGGTTCGATCGAGGACATCACCGACCGCAAGCACGCCGAAGCCGAGCGCGACCGGCTCGAAGGCCAGCTGCGGCAGGCGCAGAAGCTGGAGGCGATGGGCACGCTCGCCGGCGGCATCGCGCACGATTTCAACAACATCCTGGCGGCGATCCTCGGCTACGGGGAGATGGCGCAGAAGGACGCGCCCGAGGGCAGCTCGCTGCGGCGCCACCTGGACGCGGCGATGAGCGCCGGCATGCGCGCCAAGGCGCTGGTCGAACGCATCCTCGCGTTCTCTAGGAGCGGCATGGGCGAGCGCGTCCCGGTGCACGTGCAGTCGGTCGTCGCGGAAGTGCTCGACACCCTCGCCGGTTCGCTGCCGAGCGGCATCGAACTGCAGCGCCGACTCGCGGCCGGCGACGCGGCCGTGTTCGGCGACCCGACCCAGCTGCACCAGGTCGTGATGAACCTGTGCAGCAATGCGGTGCAGGCGATCCGCGCCTCCGGCACCGTCGCGGTGTCGATCGACACGCTCGAGGCGGCCGAACCGCTGCGCGCGACGACCGGCGAGCTACCGCCCGGCTACTACGTGCGCTTGCGCGTCTCCGATACCGGCATCGGCATCGCGTCGCAGGTGATCGACCGCATCTTCGATCCCTTCTTCACCACCAAGGAGGTCGGCGTCGGCACCGGGCTCGGCCTTTCGCTGGTGCACGGGATCGTGACCGACCTCGGCGGCGGCATCAATGTGGAGAGCGAGCTCGGCGCCGGCTCGACGTTCACCGTCTATCTGCCATGGCAGGGCTGCGCGCGGCTGCCGGAGCGCGTCGACGAGCCGGTGGCGCAGGGCGCCGGGCAGACGATCCTGCTGGTCGACGACGAGGTGCCGCTGGTGCAGCTCGGCGAAGAGATGATGGCCGAGCTCGGCTACGAGCCGGTCGGCTTCACGTCGAGCGCGCACGCGC
Source organism: Burkholderiales bacterium (assembly GCA_037915775.1). Lineage (GTDB taxonomy): Bacteria > Pseudomonadota > Gammaproteobacteria > Burkholderiales > Burkholderiaceae_F > JAKOQB01. The sequence goes on from JBAIYN010000534.1 coordinate 8,818, forward strand.
TCGAATCGTTCCGCGCCGAGCCGCAGCGTTTCGACGCGGTGCTGTCGGACGAAGCGATGCCTGGGATGACCGGCTCCGAGCTCGCCGCCGAGATCCATCGCATCCGCCCCGACATTCCGATCGTGCTGATGAGCGGCTACGCCACCGCCGAACTCGCCGCCCGTGCGCGTGCCGCAGGCGTGATCGAGGTGCTTGCCAAGCCGCTCGTGTCGCGCGACGTGGCGCGCAGTCTCGCCGGCGCGCTGCTGCACGGGCACGCGGCGCGGGACCGGCAACCCGGCTGAGCGCGCAACGCCCGATCGCCACCCGCGTCGGCGGCCGCAACACGCGCGCCGATTGCAGCTGAAACTCCCGCGCCCCGAACTGAAATCCGCGCACAACGGCGGCGGTCGACCATGCGGTTGCGTTGACGACAACCCGATGGAGATCGAAATGGAATCCCGCTCAACGAAGGAACAGGTCGCGTTCGCGGCGGTCGCCGCGGTGGCGTCGGTGACCTGGATGGTGTTGCTGGTGGTCGCGCCTCTGGCGACGACTGTTTGAAAGGCAGCCCGGCGGACGCCGGAAGCGGAGGGCAGGCGGAATGGATTCGAATCTGCAGTATGCGGTCACGCGGCTGAAGCGGGGTGCCCTGCAGCGCCTGAACGACGTCGAAGGCCGCGCCGTGACGGTGCTGAGCGGCATGGTCTGGATCACGCAGGATGGCGATCCGCGCGACGTGTTCGTCAGTCCCGGCCAGACGTTTCGCATCGACCGTCCCGGCCTCGTGCTGGTGGAAGCGATCAACGATGCGAGCGTGCTGACGCTCGGATCGCAGACGGAACGGACTGGCGATGAGCGCGCGCTTGCCTGACGCCGTCGCCGGCGACGTGCTGCTGCGGTTCGCGGTCACAGCGGCGGTGACGATCCGGCCGCAGCGCGCGGACGACGGCGAGCTTCTCGCCGAGTTCGTGCGCAGCCTGTCGACGGCATCGCGTTACCAGCGCTTTCATGCGGTGATCGGCGAGCTGTCGGCACCGCTGCTCGAGCGCCTGACGCGGATCGAGCCGCCGCGGGAGATGGCGCTGCTGGCAACGACGGCACGCCGCGGGCGCGAGATCGTCC
>JBAIYN010000286.1:0-11820 GCA_037915775.1 Burkholderiales bacterium
GGCATCGACACGACCAACGATGGCGTGACCGTGGCCGCTGGACCCCCGCTCACGATCACGATCAACGGCGCCGCCACGCCGGCCAACTGCCGCATCACCTACACCGCGGCCGCGAACGCGACGACTGCCGCGACCGTGGCGCTCGATTCGTCGGGCTGCTGAGCACAGCGGCGCTGCTTTCTGCCGCCCGGTCAGCACGGCGCCGCGTGTCACGCACCGGCGCCGTTTTCACGTTGCGGGGAACATGAACATGGATCGCGATCGCCAGTCCGGATTCACGCTGGTCGAGCTGGTGGTGATGATCGTGCTGGCAAGCATCCTGTCGGCGTTCGCGATGGTCAAGCTGCTCGACCGGCGCGTGATCGATGCGCGCGGCTTCGCCGACCAGATGACTGCCGCGCTGCAGTTCGCGCAGAAAGCGGCGGTCGCGCAGCGCCGGACCATGTACGTCAGCGTCGACACCGCGGCGCGCCGCGTCCGGGTCTGCCTCGACGGCGCCTGCACGCAGCCGCTGACCGCGCCCGAAGGCGGCAACCTCGACTACACCGCGAGCAGCAACGTGACGCTGACCAGCAGCACCGCGCAGTTCTCGATCGATGCGCTCGGGCGGCCGTCGTTCGCGGCCACGCAGTCGATGACCGCCGCGGGCGGCGATGCGACGTACACGATCACGATCGAGGCGGACACCGGCTATGTGCACCGCTCGTAGCGCGCAGCGCGGCGTCACGCTGATCGAGCTGACGATCGCGATCGCGATCATCGCGATCGCCGCGGTCAGCGTGCTGCAGGTCTATTCGCTGACCGCCGGGCGCTCGGCCGACCCGCTGCAGACGCGCCAGTCGCTCGCGATCGCGGAGTCGCTGCTCGACGAGATCCTGAGCCAGCCTTTCACGATCAACGACCTCGACGGCGGCGCCGACGCGATGGGGCCGGAGGCCGGCGAATCGCGCGGATCGGCGACGACACCCTTCGATCACGTCGACGACTACAACGGCTACTCGATCACCGGCATCGTCGGCGCCGACGGCACGCCGGTGGCCGGGCTGACGAACTACACCTCCAGCGTCAGCGAGCAATGGCAGGCGCTCGACAACATTGGCGCCACCGAAGGCCTGCTCGTCACGGTGACCGTCACGCCGCCGGGCGGCGCACCGGTATCCATCAGCGGATTTCGCGCACGGACCGCGCCATGAAACGGCAACGCGGCGTGACGATGGTCGAGCTGGTGCTGGTGATCCTGATCATCGGCATCATCGGCGCGTCGGCCGCGGTGTTCCTGAAGAACCCGATCTCCGGCTACGTCGACACCGGACGGCGCGCGCAGATGACCGATGCGGCCGACACCGCGGCGCGCCGCATGCTGCGCGAGCTGCAGTACGCGCTGCCGAATTCGATCCGCATCGCCACCGCGGGCGCCAACTCGTTCCTCGAGTTCGTGCCGATCGACGATGTCGGCCGCTACCGGCGCGCGACCTCGGGCGGCAACGAGCCCACCGGCACGGATCCGCTCGACGTCAACGACGCGACCGACACCAGCTTCCAGGTGCTCAGCCGCCCGGTCACGGTGCAGGCCTCCGAGCAGCTGGTCGTGTTCAACCTCGGCGTGGCGCCGTACGACGTGTACGCCGGCGACAACCGGCGCGCGGTGCTGACCGCGCCGGGATCGGCGCAGACGATCAGCTTCTCCGGCACCGGAGTCGCGCTCGGCGCCGACTCGCCGACGTCGCGCTTCTACCTGGTGCGCACGCCGGTCACGTTCGCCTGCCTGCCGGCCGCCGACGGCACCGGGCGCATCCTGCGCATCAGCGGCTACGCGCTGCAGGCCGCGCAGCCGACCAACGTCAACGCCGCGCCGCTGGCGGGCGCGAGCAGCTTCGTGCAGTTGGACAAGGTGACCGCGTGCAGCCTGGCGTTCAACGCCACGCTCGCCAACGCGAATGCGATCGCGCTCGCGGTGCAGATCACCGACAGCGGCGAGACCGTCACGCTGCAGACGCAGGCCTACCTGCCGAACACGCCATGAACACGCTCGACCGCATCGACCTCCGGCAAAGAGCGCGCGGCTTCGCGTTCGTCGCGGCGATCTTCCTGATCGTCGTGCTGGCCGCGCTGTCGAGCTATCTGGTCAGCATGGCGGCCGGCGCGGCGACCACCTCGGCGGTCGCGGTGCACGGCGTGCGCGCGTACGAGGCGGCACGCGCCGGCATCGAGTGGGGCTCGTACCAGGCGATCGACCCGAACGGCACGATCGCCGCCGGCGCAACCAACCTGCCCGACTGCTTCGCCAACAAGACGCTCTCGTTGCCGGCGGCGATGGGGCCGTTCACCGTCACCGTGTCGTGCCAGCGTTATCCAACGTTTTTCGCATCGCCCAACTATCACGAAGAAGGGCTCAAACGCTCGGTCTACTACGTGCTCACCAGCGTCGCGACCAGCGGCAGCGTCGGCGCGTCCGACTATGTCGAGCGCAAGCTCGAAGCGACGATCGAGAAGTGCAAGGACCCCGATGGGACGGCGCCAACTTATGCGTGCAACTGACCTTGCCCGCTATCTCGCCGCGTTCGTTGTGCTGGCAGCGGCCCTGCTGCCGCGCATCGTTGCGGCTGCCGCCTGCACGCCGCTGACGACGCAGTACGGTGTGTATGGCGGCGCCGGGACGTCTCTATCGAGCATGAAGATCAACGGATCAAGCCTTTCGGCATCGGGCTGTACCGCAGGATCGCCCGGCACCTGCAACAGCGTGGCCACCAATGGCGCATACACGCAGACGACCCAGACGCTGCCCGCGGTCGATACGTTCCAGACCAGCAGCGTCAGCACGACCTCGACGCTGTCCAGCGTGCCCCCGGGCGACTACGGCACGCTGAACGCCAGCAACGCCACCTTCTCCGGCGGCACCTACCGCATTACCACGCTGAACGCGTCCGGCACATTCACGATGAACGCCGGCACCTACTACATCAACCGCTTCGACTGGGGCGCGGGCAAGATCAACATCAACATCAACAGCGGCCCAGTCGTACTGATCATCGGCAGCTACATGGGCAGCACCGGCGCCACGCACAAGATCAACGACAAGGGCAACCCGGGCGATCTGCAGATCCTGCTCGAACCGTCGGCGACCTTCTCCATCACGAACAACACCATCAGCATGGCGGCGCTGCTGTATTCGTCGTACGCCAGCAGTTCGTTCACGTTCGGTACCTCGCTGACGATGGAGGGCGCGATCATCACCGCCGGCACGGTCACCACCGGCAACACGTTCGCGTTGACCTACGGCGCCACGGCGCAGGCTGCGCTAGCGAACCTGCAGGGCTGCAACACCATCCCGAACAACTTCCTGGTCGAGGCCGCCGGTGGCGGCGCGATCAGCACCCAGGTCGCCGGTCAGTCGTTCAACATCCGCGTTACCGCGCGCGACGCGAGCAATGCCACGCTCACGTCGTTCACCGGCACGGTGGTGATCACATCCACCGGCACCCTTTCGCAGGGCAGCGGCACGACCGCAAGCTTTGTCAACGGCGTGCTGTCGTCGTGGCCCGTCACGATCTCAAACACAGGCACATTCACGATCACTGCGACCCTGTCTGGCGGCTCCGCGAACGGCACCAGCAACGCGTTCGACGTGGTGTACGCGGCGGGCCGCTTCAATGCCTTCGAGCAGAGCACGCCCGCCAATGCGCTGACCGGCGTGATCAAGACCAAGATCTCCGGGCAGAGCTTCACGCTCGACATCATTGCGCTGAACGCCGCCGGCAACGCCTACGCGAAGCAGGCGATCTCGCCGATCACGGTCGAACTGCTCGATGCCAGCGACAACAGCGGCGCGCTGAATACCACCACGAACTGCCGGTCGAGCTGGACCCTGTTGTCGACGATCACCACGAGCTTCTCGCTCGCCAACAGCGACAACGGCCGCAAGGCGCTGACGATGAGCCTCGCCCGCGCCGCCCCCGAGGTGCGCGTGCGCATCAGCACGAGCGCCAACGGCGGCGTCAGCGGCTGCAGCAACGACAACTTCGCGGTCCGGCCGCTGTCCTTCATCTCGGTGCAGGCCGCCGACACCAACGACACCACGGTCGGCACCGCGCGCGTGCTGAACAACTCGAACGCGTCGAGCGGCGTCGTGCACCGCGCCGGGCGGGCGTTCTCGGTGCTGGCGAGCGCGGTCAACGCCGACGGCAGCACCGTGACGACCGGCTACAACGGCACGCCGACACTGACCGTGTCGTCGTGCGCGCAGCCGACAGGCTGCAGCGCGGGCACGCTGTCGTCGTCGCTGACGGCGACCAACGGGGTGGTGGCGGGAACCGCGACCTACGCCGAGGCGGGCGTGATCGGCGTGACGATGAACGACAGCACGTTCGCCGCGGTCGACGCGGGCGACTCCACGCTCGCCGAGCGCACGATCAGCAGCGCGGCGGCGACGTTCGGGCGCTTCGTGCCCGATAGCTACCGGCTCACCGTCTCGACCGCGCCGCAGTTCACCACGCCGACCTGCGGCGCCGGGCCGGGAACTCAGCAGTTCACCTACGTCGGCCAGACGTTCACGTTCGGCACTGTGCCGGTCGTCCTGTCCACGCCGCTGAATGCGTCGGGGGTGGCGCTCGCCAACGCGCGACCGCGCTTCGACACTTCGCACGTGACCGCCAGCGTCTCAGCCAGCGGCACGCCGGTCGCGTTCAACCAGTCGGTCGCCGCGGCGAGCGTCGCGCAGAGCGCTACGTCGCTGATCACGTTCAATGCCGGCACGTTCAGCTTCACGCGCGGCACCACGCCGGTGGCGAGCTTCACGCCGACGTTCACGATGACCGTGAACCTGGCCGACACGACCGAAAACGGCACCAGCGGCAATACGACGATCAACGCGCAGGCGCCGCTTGCGATCACGCCGATCGCGTTCGCGGGCGGCTACGGCGACTTCCACTACGCGCGGCTGCAGATGCGCTCCGCCTACGGCGACGTGCGCAGCCCGCTGTACGTGCCGCTCGAGATCCAGCGCTACAACGGCTCGGGCTGGGTGCGGCTGACGCAGGCCGGTTCGTGCTTCAGCGCGCCGGCGGCGACCTTCGCGTACAGCAGCGCCACGGGGCTGCTGACCAGCGGCGGCGGCACACCGAACTGCGCCACCCGCGTCGCGAGTACGGTGACCACGACCTCGGGCCAGGGGCTGGCGCTGCTGGCCAAGCCGGGCAACGTGACCACGACCCAGCCGTCGGCGATGACGATGACGCTGAACCTGCAGGCCGCCGCGTCAGGCTCGACCTGCAATGCCGTGCCCGCGCTGGTGGCGGCGTCGACCAACGCAATGCCATGGCTGACGCAGCCCGACGGCAGCAACCCATCCGCCCGGCTGACCTGGGGCCGGATGCAGGGCGCGGTGCTGCTGCACGAGCGCTTCGACTGACGGCCCCGTCCGTAGAGCCGTTTTCAGCCGCTTATCCAATGATCCGCCGCCTCAAGTTCTTCCTACGATCGCGAGGCAAGGTTAGATCGCGGCGCGCTCGCGCGCGCGCGACATGAACTCGAAACGGACCACACGATGCCCGCCAGCCTGCTCTCCGCCAAGGTGCTGCGCCTGCCGCTGCGCTGGCCGCGCCGAAGCAACGCGACGGTCGGCCTGCAATGGCACGGCGACCGGCTGGCGCTCGCGCGCGTAAGCCACGCCGAGACGCCGCAGGTCGAATCGCTGGCGGTCTACGACGCGCCCGCCGCGCAGCGGGCGCGGACCGTGCGCGAATTGCGCAACGAGGGGGGCTTCGCGCAGGCGCAGGTCCAGCTGCTGCTGGCACCCGGCCAGTACGACCTGCATCACGTGCCCGCGCCCGCGGTTCCGGCGGAGGAAATGCGCGATGCGTTGCGCTGGCATCTGCGCGGTTCGCTGCCGTATCCGCCCGAGGAGGCGGTGGTCGACTACATACCCTTGCCGCGCCCGGCGCAGGCCAACACGCCGAACCAGAACCTGATGGTCGTCACCGCGCGCCGCGCGGCCGTGATCGACGCCGCCGCGCCGCTGGTCGACAACGGCATCGAGGTCGACGCGGTCGATATTCCCGAGCTGGCGCAGCATCAGCTCGCGCTGGGATCGATGCGCAAGATCGACACGCGCAGCGTCGCCTGGCTCGCGTTCGATCCCGACACCTGCCTGTTCACCGTGCATTGCGGGGGCGAACTGGCGTTTGCGCGCCGCATGCTGCTGCCGGGCCACGCGGCGCAGGATGCGGCCGACGCGGTCGCGCATTTCTGCGAGCGGATCGCGATGCAGATCCAGCGCTCGATCGACCTGTTCGAGCGGCAGTCGGGGCTGCCGCCCGTGGCGCGCATCGTTCTGGGACCGCACACCCATCGCGCCGCGCTCGCCACCGTGCTGTCGACGCAGATCGCGCCGGCACTCGAACTGTTCACACCCGCGCTGCTGTCGCGCTTCGGCCTGGCCGCGCATGCGGACCAGTGTTCATCGCTGACGCTGCCGAGCCTCGGCGCGGCGCTTCGTCCGCCCGCAGCGGCCGATCGCCGGCGGGTCGCCTGATGCGGAGCCGATCGTGACGCAACGCATCGACCTGTACCAGGAACTGCGCCAGCGCCGCGCGCGGCAGGGCCGCGGCGTGGCGCCCGCGGCGACGGCGCTGATCGCCGGCGCCGTGATCCTCGTCGTGCACGTCGGCTTCGCGCAGCGCGAACTGAACGCGCAGCGCGCGGAACTGACACGGATCCAGGCGGACACGCAGCGACTGCAGCGACTGCTGGTTGAGAAAGCGAAGCCCGCCGACACCGCGGCCGCAGCCGAGGACGAAGCCCAGGTCGCCGCGCTCGAACGCGTCGCCGCAAGGCTGTCCGGCGGGACGCTTGCCCGCACCGAGGGTTTCTCCGCGACGCTGACAGCGCTCGCGCAGGCCAGCACCGAAGGCGTGTGGCTGACCGGCATCACGCTGGAGAACACGACCGATCAGTTCGCGCTCGAGGGCAAGGCGCTGGACGCGACGCGCGTTCCGCTGCTGCTGGCGGCGCTGAAGCGCCAGCCGCGCTTCGCTGGGACCGAATTCGCCAAGCTCGACCTGGCGCGCGCCGACGATGCCGGCCGCGACACGCCCGAGGGCACGGTGCGCTTCCGCATCGCGACCGCTGCGCTCGGCCGGGATTCATCGTCGCCGAAGCTCGCCGCGGCCGCGACCGAGGCGGCCCCATGAAAGCGCTGCGCACATGGTTCCTGGCCCGCTCCGGGCGCGAGCGCTGGTTGATCGTGCTGGCGACGCTGGCGCTGCTCGCGTCGCTGGTCGAGCTGACCGTGCTGGCGCCGCTGCGCGCGCGGCGGGCCGCCGCCACCGCCGAACTGGCGAGCGCGAAGGCGCAGTTCGACAAGCTGCAGACGATGCTGCCGGCGGCGATCGCCCAGGACACCGCGCAGGCGGACCGTCTGCGCGCGCGACGCATCGCGGCCGAACAGAAGATTGCCGCCGCGCAGGTCAACCTGGTCAGCCCGCGCGATATGGCGCAGCACCTGGCAACCCTGCTCGCGCATCATCCGCAGCTGCGCGTGGTCGGCATCCGGTCGCAGCCGCCGGCCCCGCTGCTGGCGGACAGCCCCGACTCCGCCGCGCCGCGCAAGGCGATGCCGGCGCTCTATCGCCACGCTCTGCAGGTCCAGGTCGAGGGCCGCTACCTCGATCTGCTCGCGTACCTGGCCGCGCTGGAGAAGGCGCCGCGCCGCATGTACTGGCGCGCGCTCGACATGAAGGTGCCGGCGTCGGGCACGCCGCTCACCACGATCGAACTGTTCACGCTGTCGACGGAGGCGGTATGGCTGCGCCTCTGATGCGACCGCTTGCGCTGGCACTTGCGCTGCTGCCGATGCCCGCAGCCGCGCAGGCGCTGGTCGACCCCACGTTGCCGCCTGCATCGTTGCGCAGCGCGCCGAACGAATCGGCTGCGCCGCCGGCGCCGAAGCTGCAGATGATCCTGCGCGGTCCCGACGAATTGCAGCGCGCGCTGATCGATGGCCGCTGGCTGCGCGTGGGCGATCCGCTGCCGGGCTCGACGGCGCGCGTGCTGAGCATCACCGACAGCGCGGTCGTGCTGGCGCGCGGCAGCCAGACCGAATCGCTCGAGCTGCTCCCCACGATTGCGACGCGCGCCGCAGCGATCGACACCGAGCAAGAGGCACAGAAATGAAACCGCGCCATCCGCACCCGGAGACCGCAATGAACCGATGGATCGTAGCCAGGCTCGCCGCCGTTGCACTGCCGGCCCTGCTCGGCGCCTGCGCGACGCCCGACAACGGACGACACAACGCGCTGATGCCCGAAGTGCGCGAGGCGTTGTCGCAGGCGTCGGCCGCCACGCCGCCCGCGCCGCCGCCGGCGCTGACGCAGGCGCTGGTGCCGCCGCCGGACCTGAGCCTGCCCAAGCTCGGCGCCAAGAACGTGGAACCGCGCTTCGACCTGAACGTCGCCAACCTGACCGCGAGCCAGGTGTTCGCGGCGCTGGCCAAGGACACCCGCTACTCGATGCTGGTCGACGGCCAGCTGACGACGCCGGTGACGGTCAGCCTGAAGGACGTGACGCTGCTGGAGGCGCTCGACACGCTGCGCGACATGTACGGCTTCGAATACCGCATCGAAGGCACGCGCATCTTCATCACGCCCGCGCGGCTGGCCACGCAGGTATTCCAGGTCAACTACCTGACCGCGAACCGTGCCGGGCGCAGCGACGTGCGCGTGACGTCGGGCTCGATCGCCACCGGCGCGCAGAGCGGCGCGCAGACGAATGCGCCCACGGTGCCGAACGCACAGGTGACGACGCAGGAATCGAGCCGCATCACGACGCAGACGAAGAACGACCTGTGGGCGGAACTCGAGGTGACGCTAAGGCTGCTGGTCGGCGACAAGGATGGAAGGCAGCTGATCGTGTCGCCGCAGTCGGGGCTGATCGTCGTGCGCGCGATGCCGAAGGAACTGCGCGCGGTCGAGAGCTACCTGCGCGCCGCGCGCCTGAACATCGAGCGCCAGGTCGTGCTGGAAGCGAAGATCATCGACGTCGAGCTGAGCAATTCGCAGCAGAGCGGCGTGAACTGGGCCGCGTTCCGCACCGGACCGAATCATCGCGGCTCGGCCGGGCTGATCAATCCGGGCACGACGCTGTCGCCGACCGGCGAACTGACCAACGGCGTTCTCAGCGCCATGCCGGGCGAGTCCCTCTCGCTGGCCGGCGCCGCCGCTACCGGGCTGTTCGGGCTTGCGTTCCAGACCAGCAACTTCGCCGCGCTGATCCAGTTCCTCGAGACGCAGGGCAACGTGCAGGTGCTGTCGAGTCCGCGCATCGCGGCGCTGAACAACCAGCAGGCGGTGCTGAAGGTCGGCACCGACGATTTCTTCGTCACCGGCATCACGACCAGCACGACGACCTCCTCGGCGGGCGGCAACGTCACCTCGCCGACGATCACCGTGCAGCCGTTCTTCTCCGGCATCGCGCTCGACGTGACGCCGCAGATCGACGAGGACGGCAACATCATCCTGCACGTTCATCCGTCGGTGTCGAACGTCGCCGAGCGCACCAAGGTGCTCGACCTCGGCAGCCTGGGGGGCAAGATCACGCTGCCGCTGGCCTCGAGCACCGTGTCCGAGACCGACACCGTCGTGCGCGTGCGCGACGGATCGATCGTCGCCATCGGCGGCCTGATGAAGATCCTGCGCAGCAGCGCACGCACGCAGATTCCGGGCGCCGGCGACATTACCGTGGCAGGCGCGCTGTTCGGCTCGCGCAGCCAGGACATGGACAAGCACGAACTGGTGATCCTGATCAAGCCGACCGTGATCCATTCCCCCGCGCAGTTCGAGGCGCAGCGCGCCGAATCGCTCGAACGCGTGCAGGCGATGACCGGCGGCGCACCGCGCCTGTAGACAAGGAACCCGACGATGTACCTCGACCACTTCCAGTTGCAGGCGGCGCCGTTCTCGATCACGCCGGACACCGCTTTCGCGTTCGCCTCGCGCGCGCAGCAGGACGTGTTCAACACCCTGCTGCTCGCGGTCGCCGATGGCGAAGGGTTCATCAAGATCACCGGCGAAGTCGGCACCGGCAAGACGCTCGCGTGCCGCCGCTTCCTCGCCGCGCTCGCGCAGCGGCCGCGCGAGTACGAGACCGCCTACGTGATCAACCCCTGCATCAGCCCGCGCACGCTGCTGTTCGCGATCGGACGCGAACTCGGCGTCGAGCTGCCGGCGGACCTGCGTTCGCATCACCTGCTCAACGCGCTGAGCCGGCGCCTGCTGTCGAGCGCCGCGGCGGGGCGGCGCGTGGTCGTCTGCATCGACGAGGCGCAGACGATGCCGACCGACACGCTCGAGGCGCTGCGCCTGATGTCGAACCTCGAGACCGAGAAGCGCAAGCTGCTGCAGATCGTGCTGTTCGGACAGCCCGAGCTCGATCGGCGGCTCGCGCGGCGCGATCTGCGACAGCTCGCCAGCCGCATCACGTTCCAGTGCCGACTCGAGGCGCTGACCGCCGCCGAGACCGAGCGCTACCTCGCGCACCGCCGGCGCGTGGCCGGCCACCGCGGCGCCGAACTGTTCGCGCCGCACGTCGCCCGCCTGCTGCATCGGGTCAGCGGCGGCATCCCGCGCCTGCTGAACATCGTCGCGCACAAGTCGCTGCTGCTCGCCTTCGGCGAAGGCGCGCTGCGGGTCGGCACGCAACACGTGCAGGCCGCCGCGCTCGACACGCCGAGCGCTCACACCGCGGGCACGCTCGCGGTCTGTGCCGCCCGCATCGGATTGACCTCATGAGCCTGCTCAACAAGATGCTGCGCGATCTCGAGCAGCGCGGCGCGCCGGCTCCGGAAGTGATCGGCAGCACGGCGCCCCCCCTGCCCCTGGCGCGCGCGCAGCATCGCCGCAAGGCAGCGTCGTTGCGCACCGCCGTGTGGGGCGGACTCGCGCTGATCGTTTGCGCCACGCTCGGCGCGTACGGGTGGCAGGCGGAGCGCATGAAGGCGTACTCACGCGTTGCGCAACCGCTTGGCGCGGCGCAGTTCGCCGCCGCGCTGCCGAAGGACATGATGACGGACGCCGTCACGGCCACGCAGGCGAGCTACACGCCACCGGCGCCGGTCGCGGCTGCGGCCGGGAATGCCGCCGGGACACCTGCGCCTGCAACGCCTGCGCCCGAGGCGATCGCCGCGAATCCCGGTGCCATCGACGCGTCGGGTGGCGCGACGGAACCGGCGGTGGAGCCGCAGGAGTTCATCCCGCCGAAAGTCGTCGCGATCGCCGCAGTCGCGAAGCCCGCGGCACCGAAGCCGTCCGTGGGCTCAGCGTCGCCGGACTCCGATGCCGCGGCAGCACCGCGGCCCACGAAGCAGATCGAGCGCGCGGCCAAGCCGGCCGAGCCACCCGTGGCGCAAGCGACAGCGGACACCGCAGCGATCGTTACGCGCAAGACGAGCCCCGAAGAAGCGCAGCTCGAACGCGCGTCGGACTTCATCGCGCGCGGCCGCAGCCACGAGGCGATGGCGCTGCTCGCGCAGTTGCTTGGCAACCGGCCGGATCATCACGCGGCAAGACAGGCGCTGGCGGCGCTGCAGGCCGAGATCGGCCGGCGCGACCTCGCGCTGCAGACTCTGCTCGCCGGCGCAGCGATCGACGCCGGCCGCTTTGCCGTCGCCGCCGCCCGCCTGCAGGCGGAAAGCGGCGACAACGAGGGCGCATTGATCACGCTGGAACGCGTGCCGAATGCCCAGCGCAACGCGGACTACGAGGCGCTCGTCGGCGGGATCGCGCAGCGCGCCGGCCAGCACGCCCTGGCCGCCGAAGCGTTTGCGCGCGC